>DATNHH010000086.1:0-5051 GCA_035605055.1 Nitrososphaerales archaeon | reverse complement strand
GAACCTTCGACCGGGCTTGATCCAAAAATGCAAATCACTCTGTATCGAACAATAAGAGAACTGAATTCATCGGGAAAAACGATTTTGCTTGTAGAACAGAACGTTCGAAAAGCCCTTGACCTGTCCGATCGTTGCTATGTTCTTGAGGCCGGAAAAGTGGTTGAGGAAGGTCAGTCTACTGACCTGAAGAATTCAGCCAGAGTGAGCGAAGCCTATCTGGGAATGCCCGAAGAAGTTGGCGGATGAAATTTCAGGTATTCTGGCAACGCATCTTAGCGGCTTTCCTTTGCCAACCTTACGGTCGACGTTTCCATCCTCCATCGATATCTCTCCGGAAGAAATTGTCATAACCGGCCAGCCTTTGAAGGTTCTGCCTTCATACAAAGTGTAGTCCGAGCTATCGTGCATCATTGATTGAGTTGCTTTTACTTCCTTGTTGACATCAAACAAACAGAAATCTGCATCATAGCCAATGTCAATTCTCCCTTTACCCTGGAGCCCCTGAATGGTCGCGGAATTAGAGGCTGTTAACGCCACGATTCTTTCCAAAGGAATGGCCCTCCGATGAAATCCCTCGCTCAGCAGTATCGGCAGCATCATCTCTAGACCATGCAATCCGGGTATCGCACTCCAGATGTCGCCTTGACCGACTTTGATTTTTTTGTTGCAGGCGATATGATCCGACCCGACGCAATCAATCTGACCGTTTCTGATTCCTCCCCAGAGGGCCTCTCTTTCTTGCTTCCCCCTTATCGGAGGATTCACTTTACCCAAAACACCAAGGTCCAGATCATCATTTGTAAAATAGAGATAGGCAGGATTTGTTTCCAGATGAAGCGACGCATTCCTGGCCCTTGCAAATTTCACTACGTCAGAAAATTCACCAATGCTAACATGAACAATGTACAAAGGAACTCTCGCCACCGAAGCAAGCAAAACTGCTGTCTTCATATGATCATATTCGCAATACCACGGCCGCGCTTCTTCCCATGCTGCTAGGTCATTACGTCCCGAAGATTTCACTTCCTCAAGCTTTCTCGCGATGATTTCGTAATTCTCCGCGTGAACCATCGCCATTCCTCCATGCCGAGCGATTTGGACAAATGATTCTAGTACCTGCCCCTCATCGGGATACGTCCAGCCTAGAAACTTCTCAAACTCCGGCTTGCTCATGTAGTGCTTGAATGAAATCACTCCCAGGTCAAAGCAAGCCGAAAGCTCTTCTATGTGTCGCTGATTCATCACGACCCCGATGAGGCCGACATCGGTTAGGGCTCGTTGGGCGATTGCCTTCTGCTGTCTCTCAATTTCCTCTTTCAGACTTCCTTTTGTCGTCACGAAATTCATTATGGTCGTTATTCCTCCACCGAGGGCGCTCCTTGTCTCGGTCTCCAAGTCAGATTCCAGCCCGTTGAAGGGGCCGAGATGAGCATGGGGTTCAATTAATCCCGGCATCAAATATCGACCTCTCGCGTTAACAATTTTGTCAGCAGTATGTGTCGTTGATAATGCGCAAATTGAGCTAATTTTGCCATCTGAACAAAACACGTTGGCTGGGTAGATTCCAGCCGTGGAAACGACCTTCGCGTTAAGAATCCCTAGGTCAAATTTCATTTTCTTGATTTCAGTCCTTCTCCAATCGGGTAATGTATTTACATTTCAGTGTCATAATTTCGTTCAATAATACATTGGACTATCGAGACATTATTCCGAAAAGCGATCTTGAAGCTTATGCGAAAGCCGGTTTCGGGAAACGTATGGGATTTGGAAAACGACCTTGCGTCATCGTCATCGATATGACCTATGGCTTCGTGGATCCAAAAAATCCGCTTGCAAGCGGTAGTATGGGCTTCAGGGCAGTTGAGAATCTGAAACCGCTGTTGAATAAGGCTCGAGATCATAAGATCCCAATAATCTACACTACCGGATTGAACAGTATCTCGAATTCAATACCAATTGGGATTAGCAGAAAAGTTACGGTCAATCCGGCGCCTGAAGATAACGAAATTGTACGGGACATCGCCCCGAAGGAAGGAGACATTGTAGTCCCCAAGGGAAAAGCAAGCGTTTTCTTTGGGACAACGATCCTTACCTTCCTCAATCGAAACAGGATTGACACGCTTATAATAACCGGGACGACGACGAGCGGATGTGTACGTGGGACAGTTGTTGAGGCTGCTTCGTACGATTATTACATTGCGATTCCCGAGGAATGCGTCGCTGACAGAGCTGAGATCCCGCACAAGGTGAATTTATTCGACATGGAAATGAAGTATGCAGACGTTATTCCTTTGAGTGAGGTTCTCGAATATTTCGAGAAACTCGATGAATAGCTATTTTGGTGCCTCATTTTGGTCAGTGATCTGAGAGACTGGATCAAAACTCTGGAAACGAACAACTTACTAAATCGAGTTTCGAGGAATACAGATGTTAGGGATTGTCCAAAGCTGATTTACGAGAACTATAATCAGGCGACACTCTTCGAACGCATTGAAGATTACGATTTTCCGTTAATCGCAAATTCATTCTCATCGAGACAAATGATGAGCCTTTGTCTTGGAACGGACACGAAGGACATTCTGTCAGAGTACCGCTCAAGAATTTCTAAACCGATACCTCCTATCTTTGACGAATCCGGAAGTCGAAGATGTCAAGAAGTCTCAATCGCTTCAAACGAATCAGAAGTAGACCTTACTAAACTCCCCATCTTACTCCAGCACGAAAAGGACGGTGCCCCCTACGTAAGTGCGGGAGTCTTAGTGGCAAAAGATCCAGAAACGTCAGAATACAACATTGGAATCTATCGTCTGATGTTCAGACAAAAAAACGAGCTTGGAATTAATATCACGGCGCCTCACAAACTGAGGTGGTTCTATCAGAAAGCTTTCGAAAGAGGGAAATCTCTTGAGGTCGCCGTATGTCTGGGTCTTCACGCTCTTGACTGTCTAGCAGCCGTTACTTCATGCCCGGAAGGCTATGATGAGCTATCCGTTTGGGGCGGGTTACAGAAGCAGCCAATCAAAATGGTAAAATGTAAAACATTAGATCTTAGTGTACCAGCGCACTCCGAAATCATTCTCGAGTCCAAAATGGATCCGATAGGCTGGTCCGAGCCAGAGGGCATGTACGGGGAGTTTCCCGGTACCTATAGTGGGATGCGAAAAAATCCCGTCCTGAAAGTGCAGGCGATTACATCAAGGCAAAATCCAATTTATCAAAGCGCCACTCACGGGACCGATCGTCTCGCCAATACGGATTTTTTCGTTCTAATACCGCAAATAGAGCTTAGCATTCAAACAGTTTTGGAAAACGCCGGTATTGAAGTAAAACAAGTACGGATTATTCCCGAGAGCGCAGGAATGATGTGTTACGCATCGATTCACCCGAGGGCGAAGGGAGACTCGAGAAGCGCCGTCTATCTTGTCCTTTCGGGTTCGAGACAAAACTTTCCGAAATACTGCATCATCGTGGATTCCGACATTGATGTTTTTGACGATGGCGCAGTTATGTGGGCTCTGTCAACCCGATCGCAGCCCGAGGAAGATACCATTATTCTTGATGGCATACGGATCCCTTCATCGTCGGACCCATCCCTTACTGGTTCGCCACCCTTTACTATGTCCAAATTAGGAATCGATGCAACAACGCCTTTTGGGGCGGACAAGGAAAGATTCATGCATTCAAGACCCCCGGTATTTGCTCCTCATGTTCATTCAGATAAGTCAGGCACACCTGATAGTGGACTAGTCTCTGGAATCGAGAAAAAGATCCTTACTAAAGGGCCGATGTTCTTTTACGATGTGGTCAAGTTATTTCCCGATGAAAGTTTTCGACAAATCCTTCTAGCTTGGAGTGAACTGCGAGAGAATGATAGAATTGAGCAGGGCATGGATGGAAGATATGCGATTAGAAACCGAGAACCTTCTTTATCGAAATAGGTGAAGTAATATTATCATGTCAAAACCGAGGATAGCTGTTTTTTCCGGACCCAATGCAACGATTGCTAACTCTCCGCCTCTAGTGACTAGCAACAAGGCCAGACTTCCAGGAGAGAGATTGATTCCTGGTCGTTTCGATCATCTCGTGCCTCAGATGCTTTACGAAAAAGTCAAGATGAAAATCAAGAAATTTAGCGCGCATCCGCTTGAACAAGACGCGGCATCTGTTTATCTCGATGATGGAAAGGACTACTACGAGGTCGAACTCTCTCCCGACGATGGCCCGTACCTCCTTCCGTACATGGCAAGAAGATCGGATGGTACGAAGGACGGTACTCCCTTTGAAGCTGTCGACATGTGGAATCCGTCACTGGGGTTTGGCGGGAGGCAATTCTTCTATCCAGATGCTTCGCAAATTTTTGATGATATCAACAGGACAGTTTCAGGAAGAGACCCAAATGGTGAGGCTAATGTTCTAGATCGATTGGCCAGTTACGAGTTCATCAGGGTTCTTCCTCCGGGCGGATTCACTGCCAGAGGCGAGATCTCTGGGGTACACTATTTTCCGTATAGACCAGAGCCTATCGCGAAAATAATTAGAGCGGGAGACTTGGCGACCGCTGCGAATATCGTTCAAAGATCGATCTCAACCAAGGAATTCGAGGGCGGAGTCTGGCTAGATGGAAGCCCGCAACTCGAGGAATCTCTTTACTGGCTATCGCTAATGATAGACACCGAGCTTCCTTTGGTTGGTGTTGCTGCCCAAAGGCCTCACGGGGAGCTGGCCAACGATGGCGATCGAAACATTGTTGATGCGGTAGAATACGTCGTGTCTGGCAAGGGAAAAGGCCTCGGTGGAGTTGGTGTCCAGGATCAAGTAATCTACGCAGCCCGGGAATTCAAGAAGGCAGATGCGCGTCCGGGAAATTACAAGGCAACTGGCGGCCACGGTGGGATACTGGGTTCGGTGAAGGCTGGGATAACAATCTGGTATCGCCCTAACTATAAACACACTTCAACATCCGAAGTAAATTTGACTAGATTGCCGCATAAAGTGGTTTTTCTAGATAAATTTGGAAGTTCGGACAAGGTATCGATCCAGATAAAGGACAC
>DATNHH010000085.1:0-2739 GCA_035605055.1 Nitrososphaerales archaeon | reverse complement strand
CTCCCAAATTCATCCACCGTCCGACTAACCATCGAGTTTACGCTCTGTTCCAAGGAAACGTCAGTTTTTATTGCCAGGGCTTTATTTCCGTGGGCGCGAATCTCACCAGCCACTCTTTCCGCGTTTTCTTCGTTTATCTCTGCAACGACGACACTCGCTCCCTCCTCAGCAAGTCGAATTGCATACTCCCTACCTATCCCCTGTCCAGATCCTGTCACTATAGCGGATTTGCCATCGAGCCTGCGTTCATTCAATGAAAAATCACCAACGTCCTAAAATAATATGCGCGAATCTGACTCCTTTCAAAAAACTTCACATGTCGAGGGCTACTCAATACCAGCGTGCCTCAGCATGGCCGCAACGCCTTTCGCGTTGTTTGCTAACCCTATCTTTACTCCCAATTCTGCTTTTCTTTGATTCTCTTCAGTTGAGCAGTACCTTTCAAGGACCCTGCTTCCCAGAGGAGCATGCTTGCCTTCATCTTCTATCTGGGGGAGAACAGCTTCGTCCCTGAATTTCTCGTCGAGACCTGGTAAGTCTGCAACCTTCCTCATCCAGTAATCACCGACTGTTTCCCCGGCAAAGTTTCTCGCTGCAAAATAGAGAACAGGATCGTTAGGATTGTAATCGTAAATCGCACGCCACTCTGGGGCGTTTATCACGACTTCATTGTACCACTCATCGATGTCAAACTTCTCGCCGCGTGCCCTTACAAATTGGGCGAGTAACTGGAAATGGTTAGCTTCTTCCCAGCTTTGCTCGAATAACGCGACTTTGATATCATCCTCAACCTTGAATCTTAGGGCTTGAGATGCTGCATCCTCTGCGTGCCAGAGCTCTCCCATCGCCCAATCCTTCGTAAGAATGCTGAACGATTTAGTTCCAATGCTGGGGTAGCTTGCCTTGATCGAATCTAGTTTTTCGTAGTTGTTGCCAAAATATTTCTCTTTCAAACTCTTTACGAATTCAGCTGAATTCATTGGAATTTCGATGGGATAATGTTCGTGCTATATTCCTTTGCCTATCCAAAACTCTCCAATTTGCTTTTTGATAAAGTTAGCCACAATTACGAACGACAATCTTTTTCTCGACTGTCGTAATCTAACTGTTTGCTTTATGCAGCAGCTCGATTCCCCTGATATCGCGATAGAGAGTGTTGCTCTATCCAAAACATACGGCAGATCATCGAGGCCCGCACTCCAGGACATGACCCTAACTATCCCAAGAGCCACCATATTCACGCTTCTGGGAAAAAATGGAGCCGGGAAGACAACGTTCCTCCGAATGGCAGCAACACAGCTCAAGCCGACATCAGGGAAAATTAAGGTGCTTGGATTTGACGCGGTAAGCCAGACCAAAGAGGTCAGGGAAAGGATAGCTGCTGTCCCGCAAGAAATGAGGACGTTTGAATCCCTGACTCCTTATGATCATGTGATGATGAGCCTCACCTCCCGTGGCTGGCATGTTACCGAAGCAAGGCCGCAGGCGAGAAAAACTCTGGCAAGTCTAGGTCTTTCCCCCTACTCGAACGTGCATGCTGACGAGTTGAGCGGCGGGTTAAGGCAGAGGACTCTTGTAGCGATGGCGCTCGCGACAGAAGCAGAACTGATCTTCCTTGACGAACCCACGATTGGTCTCGACCCTGTTGCAAGGCGCGAGGTCTGGAAGATGATAGTTAACCTGAAGCATGCGGGAAAAACGATCCTTCTCACGACTCACTACCTCGACGAGGCGGAGTCGATCTCAGACAGGATAGCGATCGTTTCTAAAGGAAAGCTCCTGAAGGTCGGCACTGTCCCGGAACTAAAGTCATCGCTCAGAGAGACCATGCGAGTGGACATTGCTTCGGGATTTTACGAGGACGAGTTGCGTTCCTTCGGCAAAGTAATGAGAATCGGTGACAATTACAGAGTCCTTACGGACGAGCTAAAAGCAGGCAGGCTTGCATCGGTTGCAATTGAAAGGAAGGTGAGTGCGAACGTTTCTCCGGTCAGCCTGGATGATGTTTTCATAGATCTCGTCGGTGAAGGAGAGGAAGATGAAAGTGACTAGCGAAACACTGGAACCGGTTGAAGAAAGTGGAACTGGATCTGTTCGGGCGCAAAAGCGCGGGTTCTCCACAAGAATTAGGGCGATAGGCGCTCTCTCATACTACACTGGAATCCTCGTCGTCATTCGCTCGCCAGGTTTCATAGTGTTCAGCTCGACGACTCCCTTCACGGTGTTGTTTTTCCTGTTCGTCGTCGGGGGTCAAAAATATCTCCCTTACGGGCTGATTGGAGCAAGCATCTCAATTCTTGTCGGAGCGGGACTATTCCTCGGGGCGGACGCGACATACAATAGACTGCAGTTCAAGTTTCAGGACTTTTGCGTTGCATCGCCGCTTCAGGCAGTCGACTACATGGTGGGTCTCAGTCTTGGCGAGCTTACATTCGTCACGCCGTCTCTTGCAGTGCTGATTGTCTTCTTTGGATACCTTGGGCTGATAACATGGAGTTTTCCACTTGTGATTGCAGTGATGCTTCTTGCGTGGGTGCTATCGTCGGCTTTGGGATTCTTTCTCTCGACGTTCATCCTCCGGAGCAGGAGCGCCTTCTCGGTTACCTCACTTGTATCGACAGTCCTGACAGTAGTTCCTCCAGTTTTCTATCCGATTGACGTAATCCCTTCCAGTTTCAGGTCTCTTGCATATCTTGTTCCCACGACTCATCTGTCTATTCTGATGCAGGAGGCGTTCGG
>DATNHH010000084.1:0-4823 GCA_035605055.1 Nitrososphaerales archaeon | reverse complement strand
TGGAAAGAGACTCAAGCCGTTAACTAACGACCGACCTAAACCGATGATTGAGGTTCTCGGAGTTCCAATCCTTGAGTGGCAGATTGACTGGCTCCATCGACACGACATAAACGAGCTTGTAATCTGTGTTGGTTATCTGCGCGAGGCTGTTTTGAAGCATGTTGGCAGCGGCAAACGATTTGGCGTAAGAGTCGGTTACTCGGTTGAAGAGGAACCCCTGGGGACAGGCGGGGCATTGAAAAACGCTGCATCACTACTGAGCGGTGACAAGTTCTTCGCAATGAACGGTGACATTCTGACTGACCTCGATCCATGGAAACTGGTGGACGACGTGAGCGACGGGTGCATGGGTTCGATTGCTGCGGTGCCTTTGAACAGCCCCTACGGTATTATACAAATTGAAAATGGATTTGCGAGAGGCTTCCGCGAAAAACCAGTTCTCCGGGACTATTGGATTAATGCGGGTGTCTACTGTCTGTCTTCTAAGATACTTGATCTTCTGCCAGATAATGGCAACATAGAAGCTAAAACGATGCCCGAGCTCGCGAAGGACGGTAAGCTCAGGGTTACAAAATATGACAACGTCAACTGGCGATCAGTTGATACTTACAAAGACATCGAAGAATCCGAGAAACAGTTCGAACGACTCGTTCCAAAGCGAAAGGGACCTGCCGCCGAAGATAAGGACTAGCAAATTAACTTAAAGCGCACCTCTGGAGGTTAGGTGCCTGCTCCAGTTTTCTCCAATGAAAAGTGAAGTCAAGAGAAAAAGCTTCTCCTCGTCTCTGTTATCACTGATAAGACCTGCGAACTCGGTCTTGGTGGGATTCGCAGTCGTAGTCGGCATAGCAGTGACTTCAAAGAACTATCACGAAATTTTTACTTTGACTTCTCTTCTCGGATTCTTTACTGGGTTTTTCGTATCTTCTTTTTCCATGGTCTCAAACGACATCTATGATCTCGAAGTTGATAGAGTCAATCAGCCGGGTCGCCCGATTCCCAGCGGAATAGTCACCGTCGAACAAGCTAAGGTCTTTTCAGTAATTCTCCTGGTTCTTGGACTAGCTGCATCGGCAGGTTTGGGATATGCCACTTTCGGTATTGCAACGGTTTTTGCGCTAATTGGCTGGTATTACAACTACGGCGGGAAAAAGTCAGGACTGTTTGGAAATTCCCTGGTAGCTCTTTCGCTCGCTATACCGTATATTTTCGGATCGGTCGCCCTTGGAAGCTACATGATAAATTTGAGTTATCTGCTTGCTGTTACTTCCTTTCTCGCTGGGATGGGGAGGGAGGTTCTCAAAGGCGTGGCAGATATGCAGGGAGATAAAGTACGAAATGTGCGAACAGTGGCGGTTTCATACGGAACCAAGACGGCAAAAGACTTGTCGGCACTTTTTTTCCTGTTGGCGGTAGTTTCTAGTACACTACCATTGCTTCTCGGTCTCCTTGGAAAAGCTGTCTTGTTGTACTCAGGGCTGATCTTGATACCTGACGCGGTTTTCATTTTCCTTGCTTACAAAGTTCTTTCTTTGAGGAACGAGCAAGACAGTCTTAGGCTGAAGAGTACTGCATTGCAGGGCATGATGCTGGGACTAATCGTTTATCTTATTTCCGGCTTGCTTGCTTAGTTCTACAGATACGGTCTTATTTGCGATTCTCTAAATGGAAGTATGTTTTTGCTAACTGAAAGAGTCAGACCGAAAAAAATAGCTGCAATGGTCGGAAACGAACAGGCAAGGTTAGAAATCGTCCGCTGGCTGAAACATTGGAAAACCGGATCTAAGCCGCTCTTGCTTACCGGTCCCCCAGGAGTGGGAAAATCAACATCGATCTACGCGATTGCAAATGAATTTGGTTACACGGTTCTCGAATACAACGCGAGCGATGTTCGTACAAGGGATAAACTTCGGGAAGCTCTCTCCCCGACGCTGGAGAATGCCTCGATCTTCAATGAGGAAAAGCTACTAATTTTTCTGGATGAGATAGATGGAATGTCAGGGAGATCTGATTATGCCGGAATGGACTTCGTTCTAGATTTTATTGAAAATGCTACGATGCCAGTTGCAATGGCGGCGAATTTGGAAGAAACTCAGAAGCTGAAAAAAATCGAACAAAAATCGCTTGTCCTTCGTTTTCTGCCAGTATCTCCTGACGTTCTGGTTATTTATCTTCGCAAGATCGCAGAGGGAGAGAATCTGAAAGTACCTGATGATATTCTAGGCAGAATTGCAAAGAATTCCAGAGGTGATGTGCGACAAGCAATCAGTACACTCCAGACTCTCTCTGGAACAACTATTGTCAGTTCATCCACGGATCGTCAATTCATGAGTGATTCTTCTGCGCTCGACGCAGTTTTGAAAGCTGAAACGCTGTCTGAGACTCTGTCCCTTTTCCGTCAATACGACGCCCAGCCGTATGAAAAGATAAGATCAATCTACGATTCTGTCGTATCTGCGAAGAATCTTTCAATTGAGTCAAAGGCTGAATCTCTTGACCTAATCTCCCAGGCCGATACGATTATGGGAAAAATTTCACAGAACCAGTCTTGGAGGCTTCTTAGGTACTTGGACCGTTTTCTCGCTGCCGCCATACTTTCCAAGAAAATCCAGAGGAACGACTCGAGTATTCCTTGGAACTTGCGCCTTGCAGTATGGAATGATGGAAAGGTCTTGAAACAGATGTCTGAAAGCTTGACGGAATCTTACCATGCTGGAAAAAGTGACATCGCTGGTTTTTATCTCCCATTTATGGCATTTTACTTCAAGAATCGTCCGACCGATCTCGATCGATTTCTTGAAGAAAATAATTTTGGCGACAGCGAGCGTCGAGTAATCTCGAAGATGACCGTCAGGAAGTAGAGTCCATGAAAATAGCGATGAATTCCTGGTTTCAGCTTCCCTTCGTTGGGAAGGATATCTATGCCGATCTTATGAAGGCAAAGGTGAAACGTGACCCAAGACTGGGATTTCGCATTACCTCGGAGACAAATGTTTCAAGAGCGTTAACAATACTTTCAAACGTCTTCGATGAACCAGTTGAAGTCGCAAAAGCATGTTTTATCTGCAACGGTGCTCTTGAAGAAGATTCGGAGTCAGGTTATGCTAGAACCATTTGCAAGACGTGTCAAGAAAACTCGGATGCCTTCGATCTCTACGTGATGAAATTCGCAAAGCTTATGGAGATCGTTTAGCCCGATTAGCAGCTCACAACAAACCACAGTGATATGATTTGACTACACCTATTCCAGCAGGCCCTCATGAACACGAGTTTCGGTACTATGCATGCGTAAATTTGTTCAGAGGCTCTGAAGCGGTGGGTGTCGTTGACGTATGGCGATGCTCAATTTGTCACGTAAAAGGAACTGAGCTGAGAGTTCAGGGACTCAACAATCTCTCAGCGGAAGCGGGTTTTCCAGTTCTAGACGGTCCCGATACCAGATGGATTGTTTTTGCTTGCTATGCGGAGGAAGATCCAAAGTTTGATGTCTACAACATGCGAGCAGGAGAAGAAATTCAACACGAGTGCGTGGAAAAGGTTTCACCGATAACGGTTTCAAAGGAATTCTCGATTGAGGATAAGAGTGACAAATATCACAGAGTCTACAATTTAGACAACTATCTGAACGAGAATCTCGAGCTCACTCTAGGGCCCCAGGCTGCCTAAAGAAAACTAGGCTGTTTCGCTTTCTCTTCAGGGGCGGGCAGTCCGTTGTAATTATCTTTATACTTCGAAAGATCATGAACTGCAAAGTGGCAGCTCTCGCACTCCCACACAGTCCCCTCGTTGTTCCGCCTCAATATGAATGAGGTGACCTTTTTTTCATTATCGCAGTAGTTGTTCAATCCAATCTTCCCAAGAGCTCAGGTTGTCAGCGCTATCTTGGGATTCGTCTGTTTTAGTTTTTTCCAGTCGTCGAGGAACCTTGCCAACCCGATATCGGTAAGAGGGTGGTTGATCATCTTTCCAAGCACTTCTGGAGGAAGAGTGACTACATGAGCACCTAACTTCGCAGCATCGATGACATGGAGTGGATGCCGAATACTGGCAACTAGTACTTCTGCCTCATAGCTATAATTCTTGAAAATTTCGACAGTGTCACGGATCACGTCCATCCCAATCTCGCCGATATCATCCAATCTTCCGATAAACGGGCTGACGTAACTGGCACCAGCCTTCGCGGCGAGTAGAGCCTGGTTTGGAGAAAAGATCAACGTGACGTTCGTACGGATTCCTTCACTCTTGAGTTGCTTGACTGCCTTAAGACCGTTTGCAGTCATTGGAATTTTTACAACAACGTTTTTTCCGTAACGAGAAAGACTCCTCCCCTCCTCCATCATGCCTTCGTACTCTGTACTAATTACTTCAAGACTAACGGGTCCGCGGACGAATCGCACAATTTCGGCCATGATTTCCTGAGGATCGGCATTCTCTTTTGACAAAAGCGTCGGGTTTGTTGTAATTCCATCAACTAGTCCGAGATCGTAATATTTCTTAATTTGATCCAGGTTTGCCGTATCCAAGAATATTTTCAAGAGATTTGCCTTCTACTTTCTCGAAATTGAGCGCACTTCGAGGACTTTGTTTGCTATATTATTTGCTGTCAGTCCGTATTTGATCATGAGTTCTTTATCCTCACCCGACTCTCCAAAAGTGTCCATCGTGCCAACTCGTTTCATGGGTGTTGGATAATTTTCTCCGAGAATCTCTGCAACAGATCCTCCCAGTCCTCCCATGATGTTGTGTTCTTCAGCGGTTACAACATGGCCAGACATTTTCGCGTATTTTACGATGGAGTCACTATCAGTCGGCTTGACCGAGTA
>DATNHH010000083.1:0-4697 GCA_035605055.1 Nitrososphaerales archaeon | reverse complement strand
GCGATGATGCCAATAGAGATAATTCGAATTACACGAACTTTCCGGAGATTACCTATGGACGCGATCTTACCAACGCTTTCGATCCGTGGTTTTTCGGTTGACAATTGATTTACCTAACATTCTAGAATCCTTATATCGATATTGTCACTTTGAAAGTGACAATTTAGTATGAACGAAGATGATCCGGTGAAAGAGCTGATTAGACTCGGACTCTCAGAATATCAATCGAAGGTCTACAGTTCGCTGGCAGCACTTGGGCCATCGGGAGCCTCCGAGATCAATAGAATGTCCCACGTGCCGCGGACCAAGATTTACGAGACACTAGAAGAGTTGATTGCAAAAGGGATCGTTGAATTTCAACCGGGGAGACCAATCGTATATCGGGCGATTAAGCCCGAGCTTGTGATCAAGGCAATGACCGAAGAATATCTCGACTCCGCAAAGAAAGCCGAGAAGATGCTAGAAGAACGATATGAACAGGTCGTAAACCCCGGAGAAGACCTGGTTTGGACTGTTCATGGCGATCTGACGATCAGGAGGAAACTTGCAGAAATCGTTGTCTCTGCGAAGGAGAGCATCTTCATCCTAGAATCATATCCTCCTTTCTTCATCGCATCAATTAGGAGCTTGCTCAAGACGGCGTCCAGAAATGGAATGAGAGTTAGGGCAGTATGCGTAGCCAAGAAGGAGCAGCTCAGAGCCGGAGGCAGTTATCCAGAAACGGATCTAATCGAGTACAGAGCGATCTCTACCCGACGAAGGAGGGTTAGTAGCGGGAACAAGGAGGACGAGTCCTTGATGAATGCGCTGGAACTGGCAATTTCAGGCTCCTACGGCCTGGCTATCATTGACGATGTAGAAGCTTTCGTGATAATTCAAAACCTCACAGTCGGCGCAAGCAGCATCGGATTGTCCGCTAAAATCCCTGGCGTTCCAATTCTCCAGAGGATCATGTTTGAGAGGCTTTTTGAGCGCAGAACGACTCATTACTTCAGTGTTTGAGTCGTACTGAAAATTGAAGATGTCTTTTGCTCGACATGACTTGCTGGATCCTCTTAATTCCTAGGTACAAACTTTCTGAAATTAATTTGCCCGCCCCGAAAAAGAATTCTTGGCGAATAAAATTTCCTAAAGATCGTTGTAATAAAGGGCTTACCGGATTTGAGCGGTTATTACGCATTCCGAAACTTCCGTGATGTCGTTGCTCACAATTTCGAACGCACTCAGGATGTTGTAAGAACTGGTGGGTTGATTAAGTTCAAAAGTTTTCTTCATTTCTTTGATGATTGATCTTTCCGCAAGTGGGTATCCGTTGCCGAATATTTCCTTTAATGCTCGAACGAACGCTTCGGGATTTGAGAGTATCCTGTCGGACGATATGGCTTCCTTGGACATGAGCGTCCAGTACACTGCCTGCTTCATATTCGTGCCAAATGCATCCAGAGCCCTATCCACGCACTGAAGCAAATCGTACATTTCCATGTGAGCTGAAATACCTTCTTTCACCAATGAGGGAGACTCTAGAATATAACCCAGCACGATATTTTTTGATATTCCTCTAGATCAATAGCCATCAAAACGGCAACTGTCGACACCCTGTACAGAACCCACATATCAGATTAAGAATAAAGACTCTCAGAAATCCAGTGTCTGGCGCAGGCGGCACAACACATCCCCGAATTTGACAATCTTTTCCCATTCAGTTTGAGTTGTGGGTTAGATCAGCAGGGACAGAAAATAATTTCTTTCAGACAAAGCGAGAAATAGAAAGCTCGCTTCAAGATCTTGACTTTTGTACCTGGGTTCGGAACTAATATTAGAAAGAAACGCGGAAGAGGGAAATTCGACCGGTCTTCGCTATGGATTGTTTTTCTTATAGGTATAATGAATCAGGAGTTCTTCCTTCGCCAACCTAGATTTCCGAAACCCCAGTCCGCGCAATCGCAAGCAGGAGATTCAGGTGGCTCTTTGTAGGCGAAGTGAACTTCATGGGAGTCCTGAGATTATCATGGGAGGAAAGAGTTTAACACGACTCTCTCAAGAAGTCGAACGGAGACCTTATTGCCGGGAGGGGCGCGGAGACTTGCGGCTATCATGTTCACGGACATGGTAGGATACACCGCACTGGGTCAGAAAGATGAGTCCCTCTCACTCGCCCTCGTCGAGGAACAGAGAAGGGTCGTGCGGCCGATCCTTGCCCGACACAACGGGAGAGAAGTGAAAACGATTGGGGATGCATTCCTCGTCGAGTTCCCAAGCGCCGTCGACGCGGTCAGATGCGCCTACGACATCCAGCGGGCGGTGAGGGAATTTAACCTCTCGTTCCCAAGCGACAAGAGGATCCACTTGCGAGTCGGAGTACATGTCGGAGAGGTGATCGAATCTGAGGGTGACATCTCGGGGGATGCCGTAAACGTCGCCTCGCGGATCGAACCGCTTGCGGAGGATGGTGGAGTTTGCCTCACGCGCCAGGTACATGATTTCGTCCGAAACAGGGTGGACATTCCCATGGTGAGCCTAGGATCGAAGTTCCTGAAGAACGTAGTCGAGCCGCTCGAGGTTTACAGGATGATCATGCCGTGGGAGAAAGAGGGACAGTATGGTTTAGGGCAGCCGTCCGACAAGAGACGCCTAGCCGTTCTCCCCTTTGCCAACATGAGCCCCGACCCCAACGATGAGTACTTCGCAGACGGTATGACGGAGGAGCTTATTGACAGGCTCGCCCAGATCAAGGAAATTGAGGTCATAGCGAGGACGTCGGTAATGAGCTACAAGGGGGAGAAGAAAAAGGCCGCAGAGATTGCGAAGGAGTTAGGCGTGGGGTCTTTGGTCGAGGGAAGTGTGAGGAAGGCGGGAAATAGAGTGAGGGTTACCGCTCAGCTGATCAACGGGGCCACCGAGGGACATTTGTGGTCCTCCCACTTCGACGGCTATCTTGACGACATATTCGCAGTTCAGAGCGAGATCGCGGAGAAGGTTGCTGGAGAGCTGAAGATTCGTCTCCTTGAGACCGAGAGAAGGATCCTTGAAAGGAAGCCGACGGAGAACACGGAAGCTTACGGCGACTTCCTTCGGGGAAGGGAGCTTCTAAGGGGCGAGGCGAGTGAGGCAACCTTGAGACAGGCTTTAGCCCTCCTTGAGAAGGCCGTCGAGCTTGACCCCTCCTTCGCGCGGGCGCGCGTCGAGGTGGCCGAGTGCCACATCGCCCTCGCCGACATGTACGAGCCCAAGAAGATCGCACATTCAGATGCTAGGGCATCGCTAAAAGAGGCCCTCAATCTCGATCCCGATCTCCCGGAGGCACACTCGTCGCTGGCAAGCCTCCTCTTCAACGAAGACGACCTCATGGGGGCTGAGACAGAAGCGATAAGGGCGCTTGAGCTCAACCCAAGTCTCCCTGACCCGCATCGTATTTTGTTTGAAATAGCAGCCACAAGGAATGATCCCGTGGGGATGGTCAGTCACATCGAAACCGCTTATCGCCTCGACCCGATTAAGCCGTTAAACATCTACCTCCTCGGAGAAGCGTACTTCTGGACAGGTAAAGACGGAGAGGCGCTCGAACACTGGAAGAAGACCGAGTCTGTATCTCCGGCCTACACCTACCGCGGCATGGCGGACTATTACTTCACAAAGGGAGACCTTGCAATGGCTGGTGAATACCACGCGAAGGTCCAGAAGATCCTGCCCGAGCATCCTTGGGTCATTTGGATGGAAGGAGCTCTCGCCGCGCGATTGAGCGACAGAGACAAGGCACTCCTGTCGATAAAAAGGCTTGAGGGAGACGCGAAAGTCGGTCCCGTTGTACTGAACTATATCGCGTATGTGGATGTCGCGTTGGGTGACCTGGACTCATACTTTGCTCGTATGGAAGAGGCTCTAGAGGCGCGTGCCCAGATTCAATCGTTCATGATGTATGCGCCGTTCCTCGCGAAGGTAAGGGAGGACCCGAGATATCAGCAACTCGTGCAGAAGCTTAGGAGGCAAACTGGACTAGCAAAGTGAAAACAGTAAATGATGTGATGACGGCTCCCGATCTTCTTAGGGCGCTCTTCTCGGCAAGTGTCGCGGAAAACGTTCATCGAGTTCTAGTTTGGGGACTGTTTTCTGTAGCGATCGTACTTCTTTAGGCCCTCTCGAAATACTACTTTACCGGTCTTGAAGAAACTAGAAATGTAGGGGGATGATTTATTTCGAGTAGTTACTGTTCAATGACCACGTTTATCGGCGTGCTCAAATCCCACCAGCTGTCAAAACTTCACACAGGTTGCCAAGATTAAAGAGTACGTCTTCTAGCAAGAACCAACCTATGATATTCGACGAATTGAGGTTTTTTCTTAGCCACATACCAGAGTTGACATTCTCTTTAGGGCATGAGCGCCCTAAATGAAAAGGTTCGAAATGTACGGGATTCGCGCACGTATTTACTAGTAGTGCCAACGTTTCTCTCTTGACAGTTATCTTGGTCGTCGTCTGTGTCTGCTGAGATCACTTAACAGCGGACCGAGATAGTCGTGAGCCCTCAAGACGACGTGAATCCTTTCTCCTAGTTCAGTTTTCGTATAGTAGATCTTCTTGTCACTGCTCGTTTCCACTCTAATCAAATTACAACGAACGAGATACTCCACCCAATCATTCAGGCTCGATTCGTTTCCGGCTATGCGTAGGAAATCCATTCGCTTTGCTTTGCCAGAACC
>DATNHH010000082.1:0-3482 GCA_035605055.1 Nitrososphaerales archaeon | reverse complement strand
ATTTATCCAAAGATTTGTGACTCCAAAGATTATCTCAGGTCTGAAAGTGGCAGCTGGTAGAAAAGCATCTGTTCCAGCCAGTCTGAAAAGAATAAGCGTGTATTCCTCCCATTGTACTCCCTGTCCCTCTAATCGATCATGATCACCCGTTGGACTTTGATCTCTAGGACACCAGACCACGGGATGCGTACCCTGAGTGACATAACCCATCTGTCGCAACCTGCTATACTGCCATAAGACGAATTTGTTGAACGTGGGTTCAAGATCGGTTGTATGAAATTCTCTTCGCCAATCAATCGAAAGCGCGAGCCTCTTCAAAGCGGTCCTCCCCGAATCGGTATAATATTGTGCCATGAATTTCGGATCGTAAAATTTTGGCAGATCTTCCTTTGGTACCTTATCAATTTCGACAAATTCCGTAATCATAGCCTTGTCGCCATTGGACAATCTTTCTGAAGCGGCCACTATCGGCTGTCCTGTCCAGTGCCATGCCCATGGAAAGATGACATTGTATCCTTGCATTCGTTTGAATCGAGCGAAAACATCTACCCGAGTTGCTGTGAATCCGTGACCCAAGTGCAGTGGCCCGTTCATGTATGGGAAGGGAAACGTGACCAACTTCTTCTCCCGAGAAAGATCGCGATCGGGTTCGAAGACTCTCTTTTCTTGCCATTTAGAAATCCATTTGTCTTCTATAACCCGGTCCATATCCAATCTAGTCCTCGGGCAAATTGCCAAAGATTGTCAAGAGCGGCTTTCAATTTGATTTAACAAAATCGCTTGAAAATCAGGCAACACTTCAGGTTTTTTGGCAGCCCCGCCCTGAGCGAACCTTGCATCTCCCCCGCCAGATCCTCCCAGAACTTTAGCGATCGCTCGCACCAGCGATCCTGCATTTACTCCTTCCTTTTGGGCATTTTCGCCGCAGAAAACGATTATTCTGACTCTAGAATTTTCTTCAAAAAGCGAGAGATAGATCAAGGAAGGACTGGACTTCGAGAGCCTGTCCCCTATTATTGTGTGATATTCTGAATCCAGTCCCTCCTCGAAGGGAGATACATAGTAGCTAAGAACGCTGGAAAGTTTCAGGCTTAGCCGAGGTATTTCATTAATCATCAAGTCGGCGAGCTTCTTTGTCAGTTGCTTAGATGTTCTTCTTGCAATTTCTTCGTTCTTTTGAACTTTCGAAATAGAAGCAGTTAATTTTTCGACTGGTGTTTCGAGCATTGATGATGCTTCCATCAATACCGATTCGTTATTTTCTACGAAATTTACGGCAGCATCGCCTGCAACATATTCCAACCGCTCGACACCATCTTGAACCCGTTCAGATTTCATAATCTTAATCAGACCGACGTCTCCTGTTCTAGTACAATGAGTGCCACCACAGGCTTCTATGTCCCAGTCCTCGATGTTCACCACTCTGAGCTGACCCACTGGAGCAGCTCCACCCTGGTACAAACGAAAACCATATTCTTTTTCGGCTACGGACCTCGGCATCCATTTTATCACAATAGGTAAGTTACGCTCAACTACCTCATTTGCAAGTCTTTCGATTGCAAGTACTTGATCTCTAGACAGATGTGCGAAGTGAGTAATGTCCAATCTCGCCATATTCTCATCTTTAAACGCCGAATGTTGCCAGACCCAAGGGCCTAAGATTTCTCTCGCAGACCCGTTTACTATGTGGGTCGCGGTGTGGTGGCGCATTATGAGAAACCTACGCTTTGAATCGACTTTGCCCTCCGCTTTAGCTCCAACGGAAATCCGACCCGAGAGGCCTGGAACGTGATGAAGAACGACGTTCTTAATTTTGAAAACATCATCTACGTAAAGGCCATTTATCGTTCCATGATCCGGCTCTTGACCACCCGCCCTGGCATAGAAAGCCGTGGAATCAAGCACCACATAATCATTTGATACAATTTCAAGAACCCTAGCGCTGAAATCAAATCGATCTCGAATCTGGTAGAAAATCAAATTCGTGGGAGAGGTTGTCCTAAGTTCAAAAGTGTGATTTTTCTCCTGTTTTGATGTTTCAATTTCTGATTCCTTGGGACCAGTCATGTGACGCGAAGTTATCTTGTCATAAAAGTCTGGAGGAGTGGTAATTTCCAGGTGAGATGCTTTGAGAAATTCCGGTGTAATTCCTTCGCTATCGTATAGCTGTAAGAGCTCATCAGATCCGAGTTTCGAATTTCTTTTCCGAAGATTTTCAACTATTTTTGAAGCTCTCTGTTTGGTGTTTGAATATTTCTTTTTCTCTACATCAAGGATTGTCCCCACATCATCCTCGTGCTCAAGAAGTTCGGGATACATTGGTTTCAAGAACTCGGCGTGCCAGCGAGCCAACTCTTCGATTTCTACGTTAAGATTAAGTTCGTGGATGAAGTCAAGTGCTCTTCTAAGAATAACTCGAAGATTGTATCCACCCCCGACATTTCCCGGAAGCATTCCATCAGATATTGCAAATAAGAGAGTCCTAGTATGATCAACAATTGAATAAATTCCCTGGATTTGTCGTATTTTGGAACGTAACACCGGTTCTGGTATTTTGAGCTGTTTTGAAAGGTCAGAATAATCTTCAACAACTCCTTTGAATTGATCGATGTCGAGAGAACCCGCGAGTTTGAAGTACTCATCCAGAGAGTGATCAACTTCCTTGTTTAATCCGTTCTTGGCTCGGAGTTTGTCAAGTATTGTTGGAAAAACGGACTCATAGCAATTGAAGGTTCCTTGCGAAAGCCAAACAAGCCGATTCAAACCGGCGCCCATATCGATTACTTTCTCATCGAATTCTTTGTAATTCTCCGGGCTGCCTTCATAGGCCGTAAAAACTGCATTTCCTAGCTCAAGCCCTCTAACGAAATATTCAAGGCTGTATCCAAAAGCCCCAGGACCAAGCCACACATCCTCTTTGAATACAATTTCTTCCTTTGAGATTCCGAATTCTGAGTTTAGTAACTCAAAATCAAGATCAATGCACCTGTCTTTCCAGTAACCCTTGGGGTTAGCAACTGCTTGCTGGCCTACCATACAAAATGAGGTCAGATGTCTTCCCGTAATTCCTACATTTCCGATGTCGGAGAATCGAAGACACATTTGTGGAATGATAAGAGGATTTGCAGGGAAGGCAAAGACAACTTTGCCCGATTCGATCCGTTGGAAATCTACGATTGATGCTATGGTAAAATAAAGATCAGGCCGCCACCTGCAAACTACAGGGTATCTCGGAATTGATTCATGCCCGTTTTTTTGAAAGAATCGTTCTATCTTCTTCCAACAAGTAACATAATCAAACTTCTGAGCAGTGGCAGGGTTACCTAGAAATTCGTACTGCTGACAAGGTTGATCGGGACAAGACAACCGAGCTTGATCAATTGTCCAAAAAAATGAGCCACAGTAAGGGCATTTCTTCCTAATGAAACCGAGCTCATCGAAAAGTCTCACCCGATAATATTTGTCGGGATCGGCTGAGAATC
>DATNHH010000081.1:0-4245 GCA_035605055.1 Nitrososphaerales archaeon | reverse complement strand
TGTCCCAGTAAATCTTGCCATCGTTCTGATCCCACGCCTTCCAAAGAGCAAAGTCTTCGGCAGAGTCCTTGCCGTAATCATCTACACGGACCCTCGCGCCCACTTTGAGTTCGGAGGTCTTGATTCCGGAGAGCGCGCCGTAGTTTGAAAATTTCGAAATTGAGTAATAGACAGAGCCATCCTCTGTCTTATAGGCGATACCTTTGCTTACTAGTCCCTCGATTATTGCTACCATCTCTGGAATGTAGTCGGTAGCTCTTGGGTAAGAATCGGCCCTATCCACCCGAAGAAAGTCTAGATCTTCGAAGAATGCCTTCGCATATTTTTCAGTAAACTCTTTGAGATCTACACCCTGTTCATAGCAGACCTTGATAATTCTGTCATCCACGTCGGTGAGGTTCATTACATGAATTACACTGAAGCCTCTGTACTTCAGAAAACGTTTGAGAAGATCCTCGAAAAGGAAGGTGCGGTAATTTCCGATGTGAGGATAATTCCAGACCGTCGGCCCGCAGGTGTACAACTTGACCTTGCCGTCCTTCATGGGCTCGAATTGTTCGAGTTTATGGCCAAGAGTATTAGTAAAAAAAATCAATTGAAAGATTTCCTCGGCAGATTGATCGCTCTAACAAGAGAAATCAAACAAGTTCAACTAGAAAACGGTTTCACCAAATTATCCGCGAATGAGTGTGCGGATAAAATCAGTAATGACAACTATTTCGAAATAATGTTTCGGCTCGTGATACTCTTGTATTCTTCCTGAGTCAAAACCTGAACTGCAGGTTGATGCTGAATGACGTAGATCGGAGAACCAGAAGGATCGGTTTGAGTAGTCTTCAAAACCTTGGTCAACACAAGTTTTACTCCGAGAACGTATCCATCGTCAATTGAATAATAATTCCATTCTTCAGCGAGTGGTTTGAATCCTACCGCCTTCGAAGGGGGCATCTGGGGCAACATGATACTTTCGCAAATCCCGATCTGACGTTTATCGTCTTAAAACTTTGGTATGATCACGAATAAAATCATGAGGAAAAAATTGTTTCAGAAAAAAAACGGAGGAAAGAAGTAAGGTTTCCTCCGAAGCTCGGATTGGGAAGGGAAGGCTCAGACGTCGATTAGGACATCTTGCCAATTTTGAACATTTTAGTACCGCACGTGGTACAAGTTCCAGAGACGGCGGGACGTCCATTTTTCAGCACGACTTGTTTTGGATTTTTCATCTCGCGTTTCTTCTTACATTTGACGCAGTAACCCGTCACCATTTGTGTTTCAGGGCGCGTTCGTGCTCGGTTCATATTTAAATTAAGCGTGGAATCTGAATTTGGGCGGCCCGTGCTTTAAATATGCACGAGAGGATTTTCAATTTTTAGAGCGGGGTAGGAGAAGTGGCACGCAGACTAAACGCGCCGTATTTTGGAAAGAGGTACGTCGGAGATTCTGACACGAAGATTTTGCACGACTTGGACAAGGAGACTCCAAGCTGCAAGGTGGACTCGATACCTCGATCGAGGATCCAAATGTTTGAGTGGCTCAATATCCCGACGGAGCTACTTTATTCGGGCTGCCAGTTTTGCATGCCGACCTTCAAGAAATCCGTGACCAACAAGAAGTAGCTTTAGCTCAGGCCATTCCTGAGATTTCCGTCTTCTGGACGGTATTTTGACGAGTAATTCGAGGAACTCTCTTGCAATCAAAAGGAAGTAACTCCATAATCAAATGGTTTGTACCTTACGTTCTGGTCGCGTCCCTTCAGTACCAATTTACGAAAGACGGGCTAAACTATGCCTCTCCTTTCGTCCTGATGGCCTTCAGATATCTCCTCGTAGGGGCCATATTCTACTTTGCAGGAGGAAGGAAACTCTCTCTGGACGGGGACTCGCTTAAGATAGCAATTTTCGCGTCAATCAGCACTGCGCTGTGGGCGACCGGGCTTCAATATGTCTCACCTGGAGACTCCGCCGTATTGAGCTACACCATGCCACTTTTTTCAATTCCGATCGCCTACTTTTCGATCAAGGAGAGAGTTTCAATCAGAGAGCTGTTCGGCGCCATCGTAGGTTTCAGCGGTGTCATACTGTACTCGCTGACGCTGAATCATGGGTCTCTGCTACTAGGAGCGATCCTTACGGTTGTGAATGCAATCTTCTGGGCGGCGTACAGTGCCTACTACAGAAAACTTCGCGAAAGAGATCCCATTCCAATCCTTACTACGCAGTTTGTCGTTGGATCAATTCCACTCATGATCGGCTCACTGTTTTTACCAAAATTTATCCCCTCGCCAAATCTATTTTTCGATCTGGTCTACGTAGTAGTTTTCACCGGAGTGATCCAGTACTATCTCTGGAATGGTCTGCTTCGAAGAGGAAGAGTTGGAAGAATTACGACCTTGGCGTTTGCGGTTCCTGCAACCTCGATATTGATTGGCAGCATAAGATCGTCAACGATCCCGAGCTACCTCTCAATAGTTGGGGCAGGAGTGATGTTTTTCGGGATCTTTATTTCAAACTGGAGGGAGGTGAAAATGCAGAGTCTGCGTGCAGACTCTAGAGATGTTTCTCCAGTGAAAAGCTGACTGAGAATCACGCAGGCGTGTCAGAATTCGTGGTAGTGTCTTCCTCAGAAGCACCTTGCTCTTTTGCTTTCTGAGTCGATTCGGGTTTTTTGAGCCTTGAGCTGAGGAATTGCTTCAGATCCATACCTAGCTCTTTGTTCATCGGATTCCCCTGTATTACGATCGGCCGTTTTTGTCCTACTGCGGAAAGAACGAGCTGAGCTCTACGCCGAGTAGGAGAATCGTACATCGTGAGGTCAGAATACTGGAACTCTGAATCTCCACCTATTATCTTGTGAATCCTGAGAGAATTATCAAAAAACTCGTATCTTCTTGGACTGAACAAAATCGGAATTACCGAGACCGCGATTAGAAGTACGATCAGTAGAAGGGAGAAGACGCTGACGGAGGAAATCGAACTAATCACGACGATAAAGAGAAGATAAGTAATACCCGGGAGAATAGACGCCAAAAGTGATCTACTCACGACAAAAAGAGGGGAAGCACTCGATACCGAAGAGGATGGATATGTCGTACTGAATTCTTGATCCGACGGCGGAGCAATCGTATTCAAGGGGCTTGGCTGGATTGGCTTCTCGTTGTCGCTCGCTGATAGTACCGGAGTGCTAAAGTTCTCAAAGAGATAGCCGCAGTAGCCGCAAGATTGGGCGCCCTGATCGTTCATCGTCCCGCACATTGGACATTTTTTCGTACTGGCCGTAATCGATCCTACCCTTGATACTTTGCAATCATCCGTTTAAGTCTTGAGCTCGGAAGAATTGTGGAAGAGGCCGAAGTCATCGAGATGGTCTGCGATCGACCTATAGGTAGTATGAACTTCGAAAGTACATTTTCAATATAAAGGAATGCTTTCTCCTATTTGACCTTAGCCGGATACCTTAGCTTGGAAAACAGAATCCAGAATTCTTGGAGTTCCCAAATCAATCACTCGAATGGAAATAATTCTCCTGAACTGAAGATAATCTCCCGATGATCTCCCTTTCTCGATGGCAATGACTCATGATAACTTGGAAAGTGGTTAGTAGTCTAATGAGCAAATCAAATTGAGACGAAGTGGTACTGTTCTTTCCTCATTAGCGGTAAAGCACTCTACATTTTTGCACTCTTGCAGATGGACGCCTACAAAACAGGAGATGATCCTATCAAATTAGGGCTGCGAAAGACCAATCACCAAATCTAGAAAGGAGGGGGTGGGATTCGAACCCACATATCTGCGTCTGGCTGAACGGCGAGAATCCGCTTACTACTCTTAGCTTCTAGAGCTCAATGACTGGATGCCCTGAACTGCAGGCGGACGCGTGACCTCTCCGCCACCCCTCCACATCCGAAACAGTCATTCTGACATGCTTTTGTATGTTTTTAGCAAGGATTAAGCTAGCAGGGCAAAGACGACTATAGCCGACACGAAAACTATCGAGATTGTATTCAGAACTTTGATCAGGGAGTTTATCGCAGGTCCTGCAGTATCCTTGAAAGGATCACCAACAGTGTCTCCCATGACTGCCGCAGTGTGTGCCGGACTTTTCTTCCCACCATACTGTCCTGTTTCGATGTACTTTTTTGCATTATCCCATGCTGCCCCACCATTCGTCATCATGAATGCGAGGAAAACTCCCGAAACTACGCTCCCGATCAACAATCCTCCAAGAGCGAGAGGTCCCAGAATGAAT
>DATNHH010000080.1:0-3737 GCA_035605055.1 Nitrososphaerales archaeon | reverse complement strand
CAGGATTCAAAAATGCTCTAATAGAGAGATTTTCAGGACACTTACGTCTCGGTTCAATTAATCCCAGTTCCCATTCCTTCATTAAGAAAAAATTTTCTGCGTTTCTCCGCACGTGAGCACTTTTTGGCCGAAGAGTTACGTTCAAGCTCTGTTAGTTCAGAAGAGCTTGAAACAAGCTGAACGAGCTTGGAAAGCTCGAACGAATTGAACGGACGCACAAAGCGTCCTCGACAATGGTCGAGATGATCGTTTCGTACTGGATTTTCGGGTTTTCGAGGATGTTCTGAAAATTTCGTAGCTAATTTTCATTTCTTTGCTCGAGAAGGCTACTCAACATAATGCGATTCTAGACCCACTTATTAGGAAGGGTGGACAAGGGGTCTTGAATTGAAATCTAGACCCAGTAAAACTACAACGCTTGGCGATCTTGAAGCGAAGGTTGCGAAAAAGATAATCTCAGAGTCCCTGCATCTGAAGAACGACGAATCAGTAACAGTCGAGACGTGGAACAATGGTTTTGACCTTGCGCGAAGGTTTGTTATCGAGGCACGGAAAATCGGCGCTCATCCAATCCTGCTATTCGAGGACGAAGACGCCTACGTGGAGAGCGTAAAGAATACTCCTAGGGACTCGGCGGGAAAAATGGGAAGGCACGAATACGAACTCCTCGCTGCCACGGATGCATATTTTTTCATCCCAAATGAACTCCTCGAAGGTTACACCAAGCGGCTCACTCCAGCAGAAGTGGATCAATCAACCAGCTATGGTTCGTCATGGTACGAGGCAGCTGAAAAAGCAAAGCTCAGGGGCGCGAGGATGAGCTTCGGATTCGCGGGAAAGGAGCTGGCGAAAATGCTCGGAAAGAGGCTTGACGACGTGGTAACTCATCAACTCAAGGCGACCTTAGTGGATTTTGGATCTCTCAAGAAGACTGGGGAGGAGCTAAAATCGCGCCTGCCAAGCAATGGAACAGGTGTGCTGATCTCAGGCAATTCACAATTAGAGTTTGAATTTGATGATGGGGTGAGGGTCGAGGATGGAATTGTAGACGAAGATGACATTTCGCAGGGCCATAACGTAGCTTACCTGCCTCCAGGAATGCTCGTAAAGAATCTGAAAGCCGATTCA
This sequence comes from Nitrososphaerales archaeon, assembly GCA_035605055.1. Taxonomy (GTDB): domain Archaea; phylum Thermoproteota; class Nitrososphaeria; order Nitrososphaerales; family CADDZS01; genus DATLTL01. The sequence goes on along the minus strand of DATNHH010000080.1, from coordinate 2,609 downwards.
GTTAGCGGCAAGGTAAAGTTCGCACCATCGCTGACATGGCGCGGCGTAGTAAATGACGCGGTTCTTGAATTTGAGAAAGGCCAACTGGTCAAATGGAGTAGCAAATCATCTAAGGGGCTTCTTGATTCTATGATCAACGATCAACCCGAAGGCAAGAGAAAGATCAGCGAGATTACCATAGGACTTAACCCTCTGGTGCGATATGGATACGGCCAAGATAGATTTGTATCAGGGTCTTTAGGAATCAGCGGTCTGGAGTTCACCGGGATCGTGAGGAACGGCACTCTTAGAGCCGATCAGGTGTTAGTTGTGGACAAAGGTAGACTAGCACACTAGTGACAAATCGAGTGTTTTGATTACCGACTGAAATATGTTCGACGATTTAATTGTCGATTCATATTTGCTGTTCAGTGATCTTGTAAGTAAACAAATTGCTAAACCTCTAAAGGATTCCGCGAATCATTGCTTGCGAAGTACTTGCTAAATGACGGACCGGGTCAGGTTTGATGGATTTCCTTTCGGTAGAGTCAAAGTAGGCCTTCTCAGCTTGAGCAAAGCTGCCTTCTGGCCCCTCAAAGCTCAGAATCCAAATGAATCGATCTTCTTGATTTATTGTCCAGGCGCCTACGACCCTAAATCCCAGTTTCACTCTTAATGGATAGATCTTGGCGCGCCATTCGTCTATCCATTCATTCATCTGTCCAGGTTTGACTTTATAGTCACGAAGCTGAAATTCCATGTTTCTATCTCTCTGAGATTTTGATACCTTTAATTCATGCGTATCAGCACAAGGTATTCTTTCCTCGATCAGCTTACTTTTCATCTTTGATTTTTGAAGAAGACCCGTATCTGCTCAAAAGCTCGTCCGTGAACTTTACAATCAGATCGTCCATGCTCTCGACGAACTCCTCTTTGGATAAGTCCATCTTCTCTTTGGCCTTATCCACTTGATCTTTGATGTCGGAAAGAAATTTGTCCGGCTCAAGCTTGTCAGATCTTGAATAAACATCACAAAGTCTACTGAGCGCGTCCATTAGACGAAATGATCCGTATATTTTAGGTTCATCCACGCAACCCCTCGCTGAGGTCAAAAGGAACATCGACAGTTCAAACAGTCCATCTTCGAGCCGCCCGGCTCTTCCTGGAATTTTGCTTGTCATCTTTTTCTGCCTAGTTTTTTTCATTCCCGAAAAAATTCAAGTATGTAATCTTCCCTGCCTTCCCCTTTTTGATCGGTGGGAGCTCGTCTTTGGATGGGAACCCGAGCGATACAATTATTTCTGTTCTGCAATGATCTGGGATCTTCAGAACTTTACGAACAGCTGCTTCCGAGTAAGACTTGATGAAGGACGCGCCGAGCCCCATCGCGTAAGCTGCGAGTACAGCATTTTCTGCCGCAGCTCCCGCATCGGTTCTAGAGAGTTTAACCCAGAGATCTCCGCCATCTTCAGCTATCCGCATGTTCGTGCATATGACAAGAAGGGCGGGGGGATTGCCAAAAAGTCCGGGCGAGACCATCTTTAGGAGCATTAGTTGATTGGGGTCTACTACGAGAACTGCAAATCTATACGGACTATTTCCAGCGGTTGGTGCCCTGTGCGCTGCAAGTACTATTCTGTCAAGAATCACCCTTGGTACCGGCTTCGAATCAAAGTCCCTGCATGCCCTTCTTTTTCTGATTACTCCAAAGAAAAAATCCAACTTGTTCTCTCTGTCAGTGTCTTCTAACGTGTTGTCCAATTTCATTCTCTCAAAATAGCCCGGCTATTTCATGGCTTCCTAATGATTGATAAAATGTTCCGATATTTGCTTGCGTACGAAGCGAGAAATTTCCAGCTCTGTAATCTCAGAGGAGCTATAGACGAGTTGGGCCGACAATACAGAGCTAGAAAAACTGGTGAACGATCTTGTTGCGAAGTCTATTGCGAGGTGATGTTGATCATCCAGTGGATGCCGAACTTTTCTGTAACCATCCCGAATGCATCACCTCAAAATTGCATGGTGAGAGACATCCATATTTACAAACTTCGGGATGCGTGATTGATCAGGCTCAACTTTATCAAATCGAGCTCCTTGTCCACAAATGTGCAGTGAATTCTGGAAACGAGGTCGGACCGTCTTTAGAAAGCAAAAGACTAGAATATTTCGATGTTACAGATGTATACGAGTGCATTGGACGCAGACCTTCTAATTGCGGAGAAGTATTTGCATGAGGTTAAACGCTGGTTTTGCATCACAAACCTGAAGCTGGGCGAAGAGGTCGGGGCGGATATTCTTGCTTACGACTCTCGAAACAAGAACTTCTATCAGATTGAACTAGCCACGAGCTCTCGCTTCCCCCTCAGAATAAAATCTACCATGACCTTGGACGGGAGGAGCCACAAGAATGGTCTTGACTTTTTCGCGAGGGAAAAATTTGACCGAGAGATGATTACCTCCTACTTGCAACGACTCTTCGGGACCAGTGACTACAATAAGGTGATTTTGGTCCTGGATACTTTTCCCCAGGATCGCGAAGCGCTCAAAGAAGCCGTCAAGAAAATGAAAATTGAAATCTGGCTGATGCGCGATATCATCCTCGCGCTCTCTGAGATCGAGGCCGAAAATTC
>DATNHH010000079.1:0-3696 GCA_035605055.1 Nitrososphaerales archaeon | reverse complement strand
GAAGAGGGTACAACTGTCGCTTCAGCTTTCGCCCTACGAAAATCGGATTGGATGTTCACGTCATACAGGGAGACTGGCTCACACTTGACGCGGGGGCTCACCCTCGATCTGATGCTCGCTCAGCTCTTCGGCAATTCCAACGATCTTCTCAAGGGCAGGCAGATGTCCAATAGCTGGGGAAGCAAAGTGTTGAACAACGTCCCGACTGCTGCCCCCATAGGTGCTTATCTTCCCATGGCGGTCGGGTGTGCTATGGCGGCGAAGTTGAAAAGGGACAAGATCGCCGTCCTGACGTATATGGGCGACGGGGGCACATCGTCTTCGGATTTTCACACTGCCATGAATTTCGCTGGTGTGTTCAATGCACCGATAGTATTCGTTTGCAGGAATAATGGATGGGCTATCTCTCTTCCAGTATCGAGGCAAACTGCATCTAGTTCGATTGCAATAAAGGCAAAGGCGTACGGTTTTCCAGGAATACTTGTCGATGGGAATGACCCACTGGCGATTTTCGTGGAGACGAAGAAAGCGTTGGACGACGCGAGAAACGACGGGGGTCCGACCCTAATTGAGGCTCTGACTTATAGGCTGGGTGCGCACTCGACAGCTGACGATCCTTCGAGATATCGAGATAAAGAGGAAACTATCCAGTGGGAGCAAAAAGATCCTATTGTCAGACTCAGGAAATACCTGATTTCACTGCATATTTGGAGTGTGGATGAGGACAAGGAACTTCTCGCGACGTACGAGCAAATGGTATCTGCGGCAGTTGGCAGACAAGAGTCAACCGGGATTATTCCCATCCCTGAACTTTTCTTCGATGATGTTTACTCCACTCTGCCCTGGTTTTTGAATGAACAAAAGGATGAACTTTCGTCTTTTCTAAGAGATGAGTAAACCAATCAGTTTCTTCGCAAGGCAATTGGTTGCAAGTCCAGAAGCGTAACAAATACAGTCCCAAAAATGCTTTAAGAGAAAATCTGGATCAAATATTCATCAGATGACGATCGGACTAACAGTAGATGGGCGAGAAGTTCATCAAGGGACAAAGTATGCGAGCGCCCTAAATGCTGGATTCTATTACCCGAATGCTCCTAAGGACTACATTCGAAAACTCATTCAGATTCCATTCACAGTTATTTGTAGCAAGGAAAGTGGTCCTACATTGTGCGTTACGGCTGGTATGGATCCGACAGAGTACCCTGCGATTGCGGCAGCCATCAAGCTCTCAATTGACACAAAGCCCGAGAATATTCGAGGAAATCTAATCATCGTACACGTTTCGAACATTCTCGGTTTCTGGGAAAGGAAATACATCAGTTCGACCGACTACAAGCAGTTAACGAGTGTGTTTCCTGGAGATGTTGGAGGTAGCACGACGGAAGTTATGGCGCATCACATTTTCCAAAAGTTCATCTCACAGGCCAATTACTATCTTGACCTTCACGGGTCGGATGGTCCTGAGTCTATGTTAGGGCACTCAGCATATTACGTAACAGGTAACAAAAATGTTGATAAGAAGTCGGAGGCCATGGCGAAGGCCTTGGGATACAAGTATGTAGAGCCCCATGTCATAGACATGACAAGTGAGCCCAAGAGGGGTGCTACTTACAAAGTTTCAGCGATGGCTGGAATCCCTAGTGCCCTGAGCGAGCTAGGCGAGGCTGATTACATGTACGAAGAGGAAGTAAATGGGCAATTCGAAGCAGTGAGAAATGTCATGCGTCATCTTGGGATGCTTAATGATGAGCCGGCAAGACATACGGAAAATCAAAAGATCGTCGATAACACAATCATCTATGTTAATCACTCTGGCCTTTTCTACGCAAAGGCGAAGCTGGGGGAGTTCCTTGAAAAGGATGATGTAATTGGCTACGTGAAGGATCTCTATGGGAATACTTTGGAAGTGTTGAAGGCTCCGGCCAGAGGAACAATTGTGACCATGCTACACAACCCAGTCGTAGAGGAAAACGAAGCGGTTATCCTTACGTATGCGTTATTTTGACTTGGAAATGATGTAGAAGGTTTGGTGGCCAACGAATTCATCAATCAACCGAATTGCTTACCATAGTTAAATATGGAAGCGAGATGCAATGAAGTCACAGAAAATTGATCGAAGATATTCCTCTCGAGAGCGTCTCCGACAATCCGTTTAATCCTAGAATCAAGTACGAGTATGACGAGACAAAGAGGCTTGCTGCGTCTCTAAGAAGGAACGGCCAGCTGGTTCCGATAAAGGTTCGTAGAAAAACCCTTGATAAATTCGAGCTCGTTTACGGACATCGCAGGGTTAAAGCTGCAAAACTTCTAGGATGGGGATCAATAAAGGCCGAAGTTGATTCAGCAGATAATGAGTCGATGCTCGTGCAATCCCTTGCTGAAAACATTGACAGAAAAGATCTCACAGATTATGAAAGGGCTAAATCATTTTTTCGGTTAGCTAAGGAATTCAACTGGTCGCAAGATCAGATAGCCGAAAGGGTCGGGTACTCACGATCACACGTTTCCAATTTTATCAGGATGGCAGAATTGTTTGACTCCGCAGAACTTGCTAGTGATCAATCGCTTATTGAAGATCTCAGGTGCATATCCGAGCATCACGCGCGATTTCTCGCGAGGATCGCAGACAAAGAGGCGCGCAGAAAAATGTTAAGTTTTGTTGTAAGAGAAAACGCGTCTGTAAGAGATTTGCAACGGATGTTTCAAAAGCTGCGTGGCTGGTTTGATCAGAATCCTCAAGTCTCGAATGATTCTTCTTCGATCTCGAATACTGAAGATTTCGAAGTAGGAACAACTAAGCAGAATGCTGATGATATCAAGCAAATTCAGGAAATATTGAATTCGGAGTTCAACTCACCAAAAAGTGGAGCAGACTTTACTCACTTCATTGGTGCTCATGCAATCGGGCTTGGCTTTTCACTCTACAGCAGCGATGCACCGTTTGACAGGCTGTTAATAGAAAATGAAGCGATTGAACGCGAAAGAAATTGGTATCACTCAGCGGACAGTCTAGTCATGTCTAATCTGAGAAACGTTCGCGTTCAATTCATTTCGAAAGTGGCGTTGGCCACGCTTGTTGTGGATTGTAATTATTCGTCAAGGGTGGAATCGATTCGTGGAACGGTTGTTTTCCTCAAGCGCTCGGGGAAGTGGAAGATACTCCATGAACATTGGTCCGAGCGTCCCGGACTAAGAACGATGAAAACATTAACTCATTCTCCCAAGAAACTTCTCAGAACGTGACTAAAATATGACTTTTCGTCTCTGTCTGATCGACTGAAATCGAGTCCTGTTCCTTTCGCAGTTGAGGTGGAATAACAATGCTTTCGAAATTCAAAGAAGTTCATCCGAGTTTCGCGTCTGCTTCTATTTCTACAAGGGTTTCGGGGTTCGAAAAGAAATTCGTCCATAGAAAAGTCGATATTGGTCTAGTATCTCCAAAGAATTCCCCGTGAGCTTTCCCGACAGCTCTCCAGTCTGTTGCAGGACAAACGAATACATTTGTCCGGATGACATCTTTTAGTGAGGATGAGAGTCTAGTTAAGACCTCGCTTATGTTTTCGATTGTTAGTTTCGTCTGTTCGTAGGAATCCATTTTGGAGCGTACTTTTGATTTGTCCGAAAAAGCAGTAGTACCCGATATGAAAATATGCTTGCCCACTTGAATGCCACGCGAGAATCCGATCGACCTCTCAA
>DATNHH010000078.1:0-3210 GCA_035605055.1 Nitrososphaerales archaeon | reverse complement strand
TAAGTGTACCGCTCATTTCCTCACTGTGTAGCAGCTCTCAGAGCCTGATCAAGGTCGTCTTTGATGTCTTCAAAGTCTTCAATTCCGATGGAAAGCCGAACATAGTCCTCGGTGACGCCGGTTGCTTCCTGCTCCTCTTTGGTTAGTTGCTGGTGTGTCGTCGTCGCCGGGTGAATTACCAGACTCTTGGAATCCCCAATGTTAGCAAGATGGGAGAACAGTTTGACAGAATTGATAAACTTCTTTCCCGCGAGAGCTCCACCCTTGATTCCGAAACCGAGGATTCCTCCGTACTTCCCTTTTAGGTACTTTGTTGCGAGATTATGAGTGGGATGATCCTCCAGACCAGGATAGTTGACCCAGGAGACCGCTGGATGAGATTTCAGAAATCGAGCCGTCTTTAGCGCGTTCTCGGAGTGCCTCTCCTGTCTTAGGGCAAGAGTCTCCAATCCCTGGAGAAAGAGGAAGGCGTTGAAAGGGCTCATGCATGGGCCCAAGTCTCTCAGCAACTGCACTCTGACTTTGATTATGAATGCGACGTTCCCCAGCCCGGGAAAGTTTCCAAAAACGTCCCAGAACTTTAGCCCGTGGTAAGTCGGATCCGGCTCTGTAAACTCGGGGAATTTACCGTTGCCATAATTGAACTTCCCAGAGTCCACAATAACTCCTCCAATTGAAGTACCGTGACCCCCAATATATTTTGTCGCAGATGAAACAATTATGTCTGCTCCGTAATCGAACGGTCTCACAATTCCAACGCCAATTGTATTATCGACTACAAGTGGGATACCTGCATCGTGCGCAATCTTTGCAAGGGCATCAAAATCCGGCACGTCAAGTTTGGGATTTCCGATAGTTTCGGCGTAAATCACTCTTGTTCTCGGAGTTATTGCCTTCTTGAATTCTTCAGGCTTTGTAGACTTTACGAACTTTGCTGTTCTTCCGAGTTTGGGAAAAGTGTAGTGAAGCTGTTCGTATGTTCCTCCATACAGATTGTCTGCAGAGACGATCTCGTCTCCAACCTGGGTAATCGCAAGGAGCGCCAAAGTTTGAGCTGCCTGTCCTGAAGAGACGGCAAGTGCTCCGCTTCCACCTTCAATAGCTGCTATCCTCCTTTCGAAAACATCGGTCGTCGGATTCATGATCCTGGAATAGATGTTTCCGAACTCTTTGAGCGCGAAGAGATTCGCTGCATGATCTGTACTCTTGAAGACAAACGACGTCGTCTGGTAAATCGGGACTGCTCGCGCGCCAGTCGTCGGATCAGGGGCTTCCTGGCCTGCGTGGAGCGCCGTTGTACTGAGACCTTTGTAAGGCATGCAATTTCCGTCAGTAATTTGGTATTTATGATTCTCTTTAGCTACCAGATCAGCGCAAAACCGTGCTATTTCTGCGCAAATTCAGATGACTAAATGTCCACCATTTTCCGAAAGAAAGGAATAACCAAGATAAATCAATTCGATTCCAACTTAAATTATTTAGCAGTGACCAATTTTTCTTTAATCTCCAAAGATCTTTTCGTATTGACTCTTCATACCAAGTCCATCTATGATGATAAGACCAGTTCAGACGGGATTCGGATTTTGATAACTAGGTTTTATCCGCGTGGTGTAAAGAAGGAACGTTTCGATCTCTGGATTCGAGATGCGTCGCCGACATCGGATCTCCTAAGAGAATACAAAACAGGTGTTATTGGGTGGGCAGAATTCTCGAAAAGATTTAGGAAGCAGCTGACTAGTCTTGAAGAAAGTAAGGCTGCCATTGATCGTTTAGCCGAGCTTTCTAAGAGCGCCGACATCACCCTCTTGTGCTATGAGAGGGAAGGAGAGAACTGCCATAGAACAATAGTCAAGTCAAGGTTGGAAAACTTGTTGAAGAAAAAACATGCGCGGACAGTCTAATTGAAGATGTCTCCGATGACTCTAGACCTGAATGCGATTGAAAACCCATAATCAGATCGCGATCGAGGCGATGAACAGCTGGAACCAAAAACAATGGTACGAATTGTTTTCGTAAAGCCGCGTGTCCGAGGAAAAGTTGTTTGGTTTCTCGCTCTCCTATCAGTCTTCAATCGAGAAAAAAGAGGATGGAGGTTTGACAATTTGTGAAATCTTTCACTCTGATCGCTGTGAAGTGTCCGCTCCCGTTCAATTCTGTCTAAGATCAAACTTGCACAAATCCGTTGGCAGATCTGAATAGATTTGCAAATGTCCCGGGCGTCAACGGCTGGACGGTTGCGACTCCATTATAGGACTTTTGGCACGCGTTCTTGAGGTAAGTTGCATTTGGAAAAGTTGTGTTGAGGACCATGACGATGAAGTTGCTCTTGGCGCTATTGATTGCGTTTGCCACTCCCGTGTTGCACTGCGCCTGCGTTGAAAAGTTGGTCTGCGAAATTGGGAGTGCAGTGAAGAAGCATGGAGTTCCATTGACTATTGACGGCGCGACCCCGGTGGGACTCCACCACCAGCAGGCTCTCGGAGTAATTCCGCCGCTTACGAGACCACCGATGTACTGGCTTGCAACAGCACTGCTATTGCTCAGAGGATTCACTCCGGGTCCGTCGATGAAAAAGAAATCTTTGATGTTAGCGTTAGCTGACAACTGAGCTGCAGTGGCCAGAAACTGTGAAATGTTGGGTAGCTGTGTTATGTGGTTGTATCCTGCACCACCGCTTCCGCTCGTGACAATCCCGCTTGTCGTGGCAACGTTGTTCATGTAGTAGTCAAATACCGTAGGGATCAACCATTGAGCAACTTGTGTCATTGTGATTCCGATTGGCATTGCCGCTGACTGGCATTGTAACATGAAGTTGAGAAGCGTATTTTCAGTCCAATCAAGAGTGTCCCCCTGTGAAGCGATTATCGAGATGTACTTTTGCGAGGCGCTGTAAGCAGGAATCGCTGTCGGGTTAGGAAGTGAATTGCCGGAAAATGGGGCAAACGCACTCATGACGGACATATTCGCCGTGAGCTGACTAGCGCTGTAGTAGAAACCTCCGTGGGCGACCGGAGAACTTCCTGCCAACGCACTATTCGTGGCGGCTGAGCCGCCGGATAGGGCGGAAACGAAATCCACCTCATTACTGCCTCCACCGGGCTGCCCTAGCCCCACGTAGCCCAGCACAACGCAGGGAGTAGGATATGCATTGAGCACTGTGGCTGCAAAGTTTTTCTGCGACTGAACTGTGGGATGAGACGAGTCGAATTG
>DATNHH010000077.1:0-2952 GCA_035605055.1 Nitrososphaerales archaeon | reverse complement strand
ATGGGGATTAGGGCATCGACGACAGCACAATTGGTCTTTCAGGATTGCCCGGTACCGAATGAAAATATTCTTGGGACTTTTGGCGCAGGGTTCCTAGTTGCACTAACCGCTCTTGATGGTGGCAGGGCATCTCTTTCAGCTGGCGCGGTAGGGGGCTGCGAATTAGCGCTGGAAACGATGATAGATCGGGCAAGAGAGCATCCTAAACTCGGGTCTATGCAATCAGTCCAGTGGATGATTGCGGACACCGCTATTGACGCGCACGTTTCTCGATTGATGAGCTACGAATCTCTGGAGGAAGTGGGCGTTTACTTCGACAGGTTATCAAGGGGAGAGAAAATTCCACGGGCGGATCGCGAAACAATTTCTAGGCACACTGCGATGGCAAAGGCATTCTGCTCCGAAGCAGCAACCAGATCTATTGAAAGGGCGATCCAGGTAATGGGGGCTGATGGATATGTCGAAGGAAATGGCCTCGAACGCGGGTACAGGGATTCCGTGATCGCAGAGATTTACGAGGGCACTAACGACATTCAACGACTGGTGATAGCGCGGGATTTGATCGGTACTGCGTAGCAAAGCTAACCTTTCTGAAAGAGATAAGCGTTCATCCAGTTGAGCGAGAACAGACGAATCCTGGTTTATGTCCAGGCTATACCTACGTCTGTTTCGACTTCCCTGAGACAATTTTCAGATCTTGAAACGTGCGATTTCAGTATGTCACATTCAAGCAAGGTCGCACTCGCATTTGCTAGCACCCTTGGCTTTCCGGAAATAGTCGCGGCAGGATTCTTCCCAATCATGCAGGAGGCGCTGGCTAGAGGTGCGAGTAGTTGTTATTCGATGCCGCTCTGTGACGATCCCATCGACCAAATTTCATTTTTCCCTGCTGACGATTACTCAAACATAATTGTGGGTGAAACTCCAGATTGGGTATTCTCCGGGGCCACCCTTTGCGGAGCTATCATCGGAGCAAAGGGATTCGATCTCGCCCCGATATCGAAGGCGCTCCCTCCCAAATCTGTTATGCTGGTTTCGGATTCGGGGGAGGAGACGCCTGGCGTCGATATTCGAAGAATTGGTTTCTCCAGTTCCTCTGTGATAACGGCTTCATTCAATGCCGCTTTTCAAGGCATGGAGGTTCCACGGACTATGAAGGATTTGGGAGCAACAAGGGGCGCGAAAAAAAACTTAGATTCCAGGATAAATCCGGAAGGAGTTTTTGGGTCTTCGATATTCGCAAAATTGGAGACGAAGCGATCGGAGCTAGTGAGTGGATCTCCGAAAGAAATTGTTTCGACACTTTCAAGACGAATCCGGAGACTCGTGATCGTCGAGTAATGATTATCGTCTTTTGCGAGCTGGGAGGATCAAGACTCCTTGGTAAAGCGAGAGAGCTTGCCGATGCAACCGGCGATAAGGTTGTAGCTCTTTGTTCTGAAAAATCCGAGGAATCGCAACAGAGACTGATTTATCTCGGGGCCGATGAAGTCGTAAGCTTCGCCGCGGAAAATATGGGCGATTGGGTTCCAGTGATTTCTGAAATTATTCGATCTGAATCAAATGTAAAGATGGCGATTTTTCCATCAAACTCATCTTCGAATATTCTGATAGGTCTCTTATACGCAATCGTCAAAGCGAAAATTTCTTTCCTTATTGATGGGGCAGAAGCTCTTGACGCAGACTCCATATCAAAGCAGTTTGAGAATTCTTCTGTAGTTCAGCAAAGCCGATTAAGTCCGGACAAGACGTCTCTAGTTTCTCTCAAATTAACCTCTTTCGCAGAACCGTTCGCGGATATGTCGCGTTATGGCAAAATAAGATCAATCGAGAGGGTCAACTCGGGAAGGATTATTTCACTTCCAGTCAGCCCAGATTCTGTAAGCAGACTGATTGTGCTTGTCGGAAAGGGAATGGGCGAAAAGACTTTGACTTTGGCAAAGTCCCTCGCAGACAAATATCACGGGGAGATGAAAATCCAATCAGGCAAGATTGAGGTTATCTATGGTCCTTGCATCGCCGTGGAGATATCTACCAGGTTGAGGGATCTCCCCGAATTCAAAGGAGAATTAATTTCAGTCTCTGCGAGAAATGTGCCCATTTGCTCAATCGCCGAAGTGGTTGTTATTACTCCTGAAACCGATTACGTCCTACAAGGTCTGACGTCAAACTAGTGATATTCATAGAACCCCTTTCCGGTCTTTCGCCCTAAAAGTCCTGCTCTGACCATGCGCCGGAGAAGAGGACTGGCGCGGTATTTTGGATCTTCGAATTCCTTGTAGAGCACCTCCATAACATCGAGCACTATGTCGAGCCCCACAAAATCTGCGAGCTCAAGAGGACCCATCGGATGACTCATACCCAGTTTCATCACAGTATCGATGTCTTCCTTACTCGCTACACCTTCTTCCAGCGCAAAGATTGCTTCGTTTATCATTGGACACAAGACCCTGTTAGAAACAAATCCGGCAGAATCTTTTACGACCACGGCAGTTTTTCCCAGCCTCATGCTCAGTTCTTGAATTGTACCAACGGTGTCATCTGAAGTCTGGAGAGCACGTACTATCTCGACAAGTTTCATTACCGGAACCGGATTGAAGAAATGCATCCCAACGACACGTGGGGGACTCGAAACGAGACTTGCGAGGTAAGTAACAGAAATCGAAGATGTGTTACTTGCAAGAATACATTGCTTGCTGCAGATTTTGTCAAGATTGCGAAATACTTCACCTTTTACTTCGATCTTCTCCAGTGCAGCTTCGACAATCAGTTCGCAATCGTTCAACTCAGTCAGATCAGGAGTCGGGATTATCTTAGATTCAATTTGTTTTTTCTGAATTTCCGAGAGTCTACCTTTTTCAACAGATCGAGACAGATTCTCCTCAATCCTTTTGATTCCTTTATTCATGAGTTCCGTACTTACATCGTTAAGTTTCACGTCGTAACCTGCCT
>DATNHH010000076.1:0-4468 GCA_035605055.1 Nitrososphaerales archaeon | reverse complement strand
TGGGAACTCCTACATAAAGAACGAGAGCGCAGATCAATCTTGCCCCTGCGGAAACAGGAGAATTCAGAACCGATCAGGAGAAGCAAATCTTGAATTGATGTTGCGGAGATCTAATGATCAAAGATGCAGGTTCTCTATTTCCATTAAACTGAAAGGGTTTATATGGAGAAAAAAAGCATCGACTTCACCTTTAGGACCATCGTAGCGTGACGTAATTTGGTTAAACCGATCGAGAATCTGCAAAAGCGAAAGTTGACGGGTGGAAGAACTAAGCGTTTCCGATCTAGACGCGCATTCGAGAAGGACGGATACGCTGCAGAAACGTTGCTCGGAAAGACTGAGAATTATCAAAGGAGAACCAGAGGTGGTACTCAGAAGATCAGTCTAAAATTCGCGGATACTGCGAATGTTCATGATAGTAATTCGGGCAAAACTCAGAAGAGCAGAATTACCAGAGTGCTGGAAAACCCTGCGAACAGGGATTACGAAAGAAGAGGAGTAATTACCCGCGGGGCGTTAATTGATACTGACCTAGGTAGGGCAAGAGTTACTTCCAGACCCGCCCAGGATGGCGTCATCAACGCGTTACTTATCGCAAAGTAATTCTTACATCACTTTGTAAGCTTCAAATTGGAAGCTCTTCGTATTTGAAAGATTACAAACGATTTGTACTTTGGATCGATTACTTCAACTCGACTTTCAGTCGAGAGAATGGGCGGAGAGTTCCGCAAAACAAGTCTGTCAAAGATCCCACCCTCGAAGAACTGGGAGAAGCAACTCGAAGACTAGGCTACGATCCCGAGATTGTGACGGCGAAGTACCCCTCTAGAATGATGATACCCTCGGGATACGTCTCGATACAGAAAAGAAGTGGGGAGAAAAAACCGAAGGTAATCTCAGAAGTCGCGAAAGTCCTTTCCAACGTCAGGGGCGAAAAGACGGCCGCAGCGACTAAAAAGCACTGAGTACTTTCGAGTTTACTAAACTAAGCTGCATCAGCCTTTATCTCGGAGAGCATTTCGGTCGAAGATTTCCCGGCTTCGATGAACTTTTTCACAGACTGACAGCTTCGCTCGATGCCCATCTCGATTTCTTTCTTGAGCTTTAGTTTGTCAATTGCTTTGCCAAAGATTCCGTAACCTAGTTCGTAGTCAGCTTCGAAGGTAAGTTTCGTTTCCTCGCCGTTTAGTAGTGATTCAAAAAACACTGAAATCACGTTTTTCTTGAAAGGCCCGTTGATCGCCTTAACCTGGATTACTTTGTTGTTCTCGTAGGTTACAGTCTCCATGTCCCAGGCGAGTGGTCTCCCACCAAACTCTCCCTCAATTCTGAAAACAGTCCCGACGCCGAAACCTTCCTTGATGTTTATGGGCACCACTTTCATCTTAACATCTTCAGGAAAAGTTTTCGCTATATGTTCAGGCCTTGCGTAGTATTGGAATACGTTTCCGACCGGTGCGGAGATATCAACGGAGCGAGAGACTTTCGACATGGTACGACAGGATTGGGAAGCAATTATTTATGCATTCTAGAGAAAGGAAATTCAGGAGAATTACCCCTACTGCGTTGAACGTTATCGTTATTATAGAACAAAAATCAAACCGGGTTCAGTCGTTTAGCTCATCGGATTACAATCTATTTTAGAACCAATCTCGGCGGAAAATGACACAAAAAATGAATTTGCTTTTTTCGGTCCTCCTAGGCCTGGTCCAAGGTATCTCTGAGTGGCTGCCAATAAGCAGTAAGACGCAAGTGCTTTTTGCCTCCTACGTTCTTTTTGGGCTTCCCATCGCTGCTGGTTACGCCTTCGGGCTGTTTTTGGAAATTGGCTCTCTAGGTTCTGCCGTAATATACTTCCGGAGAGATATCGTTGCGCTTTTACATGACAGGAAGCTCTTCATGTACCTGCTCGTAGTTACCATTTTCACAGCCATTGTGGGCGCACCTCTTTACTACATCACCGACGCCTATCTCCAGCACACGTCCCCCTACATTGGAGTCCCAATGATCCTACTGGGACTTTCTTTGATTGGAATCGGATTTTACATACGGTATTCGCGGGCACTTCCAAAGATCGGCGGCCTGGATCAGATGAAAATCAAGCATTACATTATAGTTGGAATAGCACAGGGAATCGCAGCGCTTCCCGGAGTAAGCAGGTCCGGAATGACTGTCTCGACGATGCTCGTGATGGGCGTGAAGCAAGACCAAGCTTTCCGGTTGTCCTATCTAGCGTACATTCCAGCATCGCTGGGGGCTTTTGGGGTCAGTCTCTTGTTTAGCCGGCACGAAATAAACACAGATGTCCAAGCTGTTTCGCCCCTTGGTTTAGTCGTGGCGATCATTTCTGCCCTCCTAATAGGTCTCGTGACAATTTCTTATTTGCTCAAGTTTGCTAAGACAAAGAGTATCTGGAAGCTAGACATTGTATTAGGCGTACTCGCTCTAGTTCTCGGGATAACATTCACGGTATTCTACTACCTGCTAAACGGCGTGAACGTGAGCTAGAAATCTAGGATCATGATAAGAAAAAGAGGTACGTGCAAGCCGTAACCCTCTTTCTGTTTTAGGCGGGATTCAGCTATGCGGCCTACCTGGGACTCTTGCGGATGTCATCGATCCCTGTTTGGCCTTTGTCCGCACGGGACAACCGTTTCATTCCGCACCAGGAACCTCAGCATTTCTGCCTCCTCGTATGATCTGGATTGGATATCGTTTCTGTTTTGTAGCCAACCATCTCTGATTGCGTCTCTCGGCGCCGTGATTTTTCCGCGTGGACAGAGGAGTTTCCTCAGAAGTTCTCCGAGACCCGCTCGCTTGCTCGTACCGGGAATCTCCATTTACTTCAATTGAAATAAGGATTTAGCTCGAGTCCAAGGTCAAATTTTTAGGCAGAGTACAACTCAAAGTAATTCACTTTACAACATCTCAAGGATCGTTCGAGACTTACCCCTCCCTTGTAGCAAATTTCCTTCTTTTGAAGGTGTACAGTAAGATTGGCAGGGAAATAAGAACAACTCCGATAATACAATCAGCGACAAAAATATTCTCACCAATCAAGGTCGGGCCCGATATCATCAACACTGTTCCTAGTATGAATATGAGTACCCGAGAAGAAGAATCACATGAAAAAGGGATAGACCGGGAGTCTAGCACCCAAGCCCTCTGCCAAATACTTCATCCAACGGTTACTCAGTAAAGCAGATCACCCGGCAATTTGTGGGAAATAATCAAGCTCAATTTTCCTAATCTCCTCCTGGTTAACAGCCGTGGAGTAATCATTTAGAGCATCTTCGTTTAGAGACAAGAAAGTTCCTCCCCATTTGTAGAGTGAAAGCAGACGCTTTGAAAACTCGCGGAAATTCATTACGTAGAGAGCAGCGGCTGTAGCCTCAACAGAGCTCAAGCTGTTGAGCTTCGAATAATTTGTCGGATTACCTGCCATCAGGACTGGAAGCCTTCTCTGTATTCCGTTCAATCTTCTCTTGAAGGTGGAGGTTGCATTGACCCACGAACAGTCAATGACGACAAGTCCTCCCGAAAGCGCGATGGCTTTGTCGGTATTCAAAATAATCTCAGATCCAAAAGGACTGAGCACAATTGAACCTCTCGATATCTGATTCGGTCTGATAGATCGAGCAAGATGGAACTTCACCATCTTCGCCGATGTGCACTTTGACGGATCATCTTCTCTAAACTCTACAGTAAACACTCTGGGAAATTCTCCAAGTTCATTTACCGAGACGTTTCTATTTCCGAGATTTCCCATTTCTAACATTTCAAAGATAGAAAACCTATTTAATGAGACGGTAAGAAGGACAGATTGTGACTGCACAACACTCCCCGATGGCATTCGTTCTGATAAACGCGGATCTTGGCGCTGAGGAAGATCTAGTTCGTGAGTTAAAGAACATTGAGCACGTTAAGGAAGTGTATGTTGTCTACGGTGTTTATGATATCGTCGCCAAAATTCAGGCGGACACTATGGAAAAGGTCAAAGAAACGATCACTTGGAAAATTCGGCGACTCGAAAAGGTTCGCTCGACCTTAACTATGATTGTCGTAGAATCTGAAACCTAATTTACTCCTTATGTGAAATTCGTTCCTCCGCCAGCGGCGGCTATAATGTCAAAAGAAAGGATCAGATTTTTCCAAATTGGAATCGATGATACCGATTCCAGCGACGGAATGTGTACCACGTATCTATGCTATACCGCTGTAAGAAAGCTACTCAAAAGTGGAAACACTGAACTTGTCGATTATCCCCGCCTGATAAGGCTGAACCCTAACATTCCTTGGAAGACAAGGGGCAATGCTGCCCTCGCACTTCAAATTAAGACAAGCGCCCCGAGAGACACCGTCTTCCGTTTCTTCAAAAAAATAGTCGAGAAATTTGCAACTAGTCCTAGGGCAAACTCTGGGCTCGTGTTGTTTGAAGGGTCAGAAATCCCTTGCGAGATACAGGAAT
>DATNHH010000075.1:0-2616 GCA_035605055.1 Nitrososphaerales archaeon | reverse complement strand
TGTACGAGCCCGAGCAATTTCCGGGACTCATTCATCGCATGGCAGACCCGAAAACCGTAATCTTGCTTTTTGCATCGGGGAAGCTTGTTTGTACGGGCGCGAAGAAAGAAACCGAGGTCTACAGAGCTGTAAACAACCTTCACGTTGTGCTCGAGCAAAAAAACCTCATGATTTATGCGTAGCAATCAAATTACGTGGTTCTCCACCATTTCTGCTTCTTCTTCGGATAGAGCTAGATTCTCTTTCAACTTTAGAGCAACCTCGTGCGCTGTCGCAAAGCAGTGAAGCGATATTCCATTCTCCTTGAGGATTCTAATTGCTCCCTCAGATCTATCTAACAAGGTTAGAGCAATACTAACGACTCCACCATTAGATCTAACTGCCTTTGCAGCAGACACAATGGATAAACCAGTCTCTGAGACATCATCTGTTACCAGAAAGTTTGCGCCAGGCGCAACCACACCAATTATTTTGTGCTCGGAATCAGTCGGGGAATAGACTAGAGGTAATGAGCGTTCCCTTGCAATTATTGAACCGAAGAGTAGCCCAGTAATAGGAATCCCGCAAATCGCATCAGGAGGGCTTTTCTTGGAAATTTTGTTCAGCTCCGATTCCAGACACTCGATCACGATTGAGAAAAGATTGGGAAAACTTGCAACCCGCCTGAGGTCGATATAGTAGGGTGTTTTCGCTCCGGTCGATGTCTTGAAATCTCCGATCCTTAGAGCAGCAGTTTTCAGGAATGCCCTCCCCAATTCTGAGATCAGTTCCTCTCTATCTTTGATTGATTTTTGCAAACTGGCCGAAAACTCTCTCAAGTCCCATTTTAACCTTGATTACCAAGTGTTGGTTCGACTCACCCACGACTCTAACGTAAGATTTGTCGAATTAGAATCCAGCTGATTCCTCTTTGACGTTTGTTAATATTCCTTGGTTGTTGGTACATGGTTAGCAAACCCAGCACCCGTCTTCTACATTGAATCACAGATCTGACATTTGTTCGTGGAATTTCAATCACGAAGTGAGGATAATTCCGCGCAGAAATGAGTAAGATCAGATGAAATTCAATTGCATCGTTATCTTGAATAGCTGCTGAATCAAGGATTCTCGAAGGAAGTGACAGATTGACCGAAATATGGGTTCCTTACGGCCCGGTCGATGTTTCCTTTGACATCAAGCAGGAAAATCTGTCCCACATTCTTGAACCCCGGGCTCAGAAAATTCCACAGGACGAACTTGAAATTATCTCAGATCGCGTTTCCGAGGAGAACATAGTTCTACTTTCGGGGACCTCAGGCGCTCAGAAATTTCTGGAAATTCTTCTTATGCGGAACAAGAATCTAAAGAAAATTATCTACCCAAAGTCGCTCGGGGCACTGGCGCGGAGAAAGGCACTGGAATATTCTATCGACTCTGTGCAGCTTAGTGTTGACAGCTCGATTGCAAGTGAATCTTTTGAAAAAGGAATTTCAGCTTATTTGCCTTTATTAGCTTCGGGGAAGATGCTGATTCTTTCCTCTGCTCATTACGATCCACTCTTTGGACTCTCGAGCCCAGCGTCGGAAATCATTAGCTTGGTTCCTGAAATGAAAAAACACCTGTTCACCGAGTTTTCAGGCGAATTGCCTTTCATCCCAGAAAAGGCACCCGCCTCAGATTATTCGATTAGCCTGTTCCAATCATTGACACAAATTAGGGCAGTTGAGCTTGTTGAAAAAGCCGGAGTTGGAATAATTGGCTTGAGCTATGGAGAGATCGGATCAACTCATAGTAAGACGGTCGACATCTGGACGAAGAATCTTTCCGTTCCGGTGCAAAAATCGGAGCGTGTAATATTCGGTTGCGGAGGCGGCGAGAACGATAGAAATCTCACGGATGCTTTCTCGAGGGCACTTTTTCCCGTTCTCATTAATGCAACCCTGCCCGATTCCGATGCAAAGATCTGCATGCTCGCCGAGTGCGGCCACGGCCTCGGCTCTGAAGCGTTTCTCAGGTTTGTGACCGGAAGGCTCGAACCCCGATCTAAGATAGGGGGAGTTGAATACGTCGACGGACTGGAAGTTCTGCTGTCCTTTCAGAAAATGCAGAGAGATTTACAAATAAACATCCTCACTACCCTGCCCCGGTTTTACGCGGCAAAGTTTGATCTGAAAACTGTCGGGGGTGCAAGGGAGGCTCCCTTGTCGCTTGTTCAGCCAGGATCTAGAGCAAAGATACTCGTGATTCCCGACGCTTCAAGTACATCCTTCAGAGCTTGAAAAGAAATGGGCTGAAGATCGGATTGTTATAGATCACGAAAGCACCTATCGAAGCGGCCAAAACCCACGTAAGAATAAACAACACCTTTCTATTTCTCGAAAGCGGTGATACATCATCTAGAGGTCTCAAAGATGGAGTTCGTCCAGACATGAACAAAATCAAGAGCGCCATAAGAAAAAGCCCTGCAGCGAACATCAGGATCACGCTCGCGAAAGTTAGTATTCGATGGACTTTTGGACTGACTGCAGAGTTAGCAATGTGTCCGCCATCCAGCTGCCATGCCGGAAGTAAGTTAATGAAGGTAACGAAAAAGCCAAGTGAGTAGGCAAAATATAGAAGATCAAAAATTGGGCCGGC
>DATNHH010000074.1:0-3849 GCA_035605055.1 Nitrososphaerales archaeon | reverse complement strand
CGAGACGGTCCTTCGGTGACGCTTTTTCTAGGTCTTGCTTCAAACTCAAGATTGCATCGCGAATTTTTGTGATGTCCTTATTCCAGTCGCTCAAATTATTCTACCTATTGCAGCTTTTCGAGATATATTGATTTCAATACTTTGAAAAGCGGAACGAGGCGAGATTGGATCAACTTTGTTGGACGAAACTAGGTTTGTGATCGTTGATGGGATCAAAATGCGAGTCAGGACTTCCCATGACCTCGGAAATGATTATTCGAAACCGATTGTTCTCCTGTTTCATGGTTACTCATTTTCTCTCGACGTCTGGGAAAGTACCGGCACGTTTAACGCGCTTTCGCACCACGGTCTCCCTTACATCGGAGTAGACCTTCCGAAGGGAAAGGCGACAAAGTCGCAGAAAGTCGAGAAGGAGTCGTTAAGTGATTATGTCCCCTTGTTGAACGATTTAATCCGCGAGCTTGGCGTAGACCTTAACAAATCAAAGTTTGTGATTATCGGTCCATCGATGGGTGGCGGATTTGCGCTTGCATTTGCACTGGAGAATGCGGACAAAGTTGTAGGGCTAGTACTCGTTGCCCCTTCCCTTTCTGGGGTAGACGAGGAGGCGCTGGAAAATCTGGAGATCCCGGTTCTGCTCGTCTGGGGAGACAAAGACAACGTATTTCCGGTAGAGCAGTACGGACGAAAACTAAAGCAACTACTTCCAAAGTCCAAGTTGTTGATCCTTAAGGGTGCCCGGCATCCTGCCTATCTCGATCGACCACAAGAATTCCACGAGCTTCTTTTCGATTTCATAGAAGAGATTTCCTGAGTTTCAAAAAATCTTTTATCCACAGTCGCGTGAGTGTCTTTGAATTTGAGCCAGTCGACCACACTAGTTTCAAAAGCTCCGGTTATCGGAGAGGGAAAGGAGCAATGGGTTGCGAACATGAAATTTACCTGCGTCCACTGCCGAGAAACTTTTCCAACCAGATCTGATCTAATTCGGCACTACGATGGCACGAGACATGACAAGTACTCCGCGTGGAAATGAACTTGGGATAATTGAATCAAATCATTTCAATCAAAACAGAGCTCAAATCGAGCTTTCCGGTACGCAGAATTGTGTCCACTTGCAGAAAAGGGGAAAATGGCATGACAAGTCAATGAAATATTTTATCAAAACACCGGGTTGGCTCTGTATTCCGATTCTCCAAGCCTTTCAAAATTCCCAATCCGATGATGGCTGCCGCTTTAGACCTCGTTACTCTATTGAATCGTGCTTGGCCAAGTAATCAAGAGATTCCATTAGGGAATATCCATAAAACCAACATTGCATTAGTTTTTTGCAACACGTGATTTTCTGACAATTTGCTCCCGTCGATTGATGAACTGAAAAAACGCCGGATAAAGCTTGGATTGAGCCAAAGGAAGTTCGCTTCCTACCTCGGCGTAAGCCAGTCGACCATAACCAAGATCGAAAACAAGAAGCTGAATCCGAGTTATGAGCTCGTAAAGAAAGCATATGACATACTTGATTCATTCGGCAGTCCTCAAATCGGCCTTGCCGGTGACATTTCAATCAAGAAGGTCATAAGCGTGCAGGACGATGATGTTATTTCAAAGGCAGTCCAGATTTTGCAGCAACATGGATTCAAGCAACTCCCGGTCCGCGACAAGGAGAACCACTGGGTGGGTAGCATCTCCGAGAGGAGTATCTCAAACCGTTTGCTCAAAGTGTCAAACCCGAAACTGCTCCTGTCTAGGGATGTTGCAGAAGTAATGGACGAGGCGTTTCCGATGATCGCAGAGGATACTCCGATTTCAATTGCAATACCTCTGCTCCAGCATTTTCAGGCTGTGCTGACGACCAAGAAAGGCCGCGTGACTGGAATTGTAACAAATGCAGATCTTGTGAGAATGCTTTCCTCAGATAGAGTACAATGATGGGCAAAATTTAGAGACTTGGAACATATCCCCTCACATCATCTTTCTGGCTTAAGTGGAAACTTTTTGTGCTGGCACAAGGCAAACCTCGATAGAATTCTTGCTCAGTCTCGCAATCCGGTACTCGAATCCGCACTTTGGACAGTTGGTCTCTTTCCATAGAGATTTTTCCACAGAATTAAAGACAGGCAGAGACTCGACTTCAACGGTTGGAACAAACATTACAAGACACCTCTTGCACCTTTCCGAGTGTGGTGGCCTAGTCATTGCTTCTGTGGCTCCCGAGAATCTTCACCTGGAATAAATCCCAATATCTCCGAATTCGATATCTCATGTAAGAGCGCTCATTTACAGACAATCTTGATCTGGTGGATGACACAGAGAATCAGAGGTTGAAGGAACCAGACTGAGAGGCGAAGAAAGTTTGATAATCGCTAACTGTGTATCCAATGCTTGTTGAAGACAGCCTCTGACTTTATCGCACCCTTGTTTTTGAGAATGGTAATGATCAATGTCTGAAGCATTCAGGCCCAAGCAATACCGAAGAGCAAACTCCGAGGCAGAGACTTCCGAGCTCTTGAAACATTACGCGGAGAGAGCGAGAATCATTGCGGGAGGCACTGGAATCTATGAAATCGCTCACCGTGGGCTATTGGGCCAAGTTGAAGCGCTAATCGACATCAACAACTTGAATTTGGGCTATGTGAAATTAGGAGATAAGTTCGTTCGCATCGGAACATCCACAACAATGACCGCTATGTTCGAATCCAAGGAATTGGCAGAATATCCGGAGCTGTCGGGGTTGTATGACGCTCTCAGAGCTATCCAGCCCCTTCAAGTAAAGAATGTCGCGACGATTGGAGGTGCTATTTGTACTGGACTGCCATTCTTTGATCTGCCTGTTTCATTGATCGCGATGGATGCTGATGTGGTTGTTGCCCCCGAGAATAGAATCGCAAAGCTTTCAGAGTTTATCCAGGGTTACTTTTCGGTGGATTTGCATCCCGGAGAATTCGTTAAGGAGGTCCGGATCCCGCTTTCATCGGAACATGAGCGCATTTGTAGCGCATTCCAGAAATTTGCAATCACAGGCGATGACTGGGCGCTCGTCAATTGTGGTGCTTCGCTGAAATTGAGAGAGGATGTAATTTCCGCAGCAATTGTATGTTTTGGGGGTGGAGTGGGAGAAAAACCGAAGAGGGTTGTTCAAATAGAAAAAATGTTGGAAGGAATTAGGGCGACTGACGAAGCCGGGATCAAAACCATTCTCGAAGAGAACATGGAAAAGGAGCTCGAAACCGTCTCAGACATCAGGGCCTCTGCTCAGTATCGGATGCATCTTGCAAAAGTTCTGGGAAGAAGGACGATATTGAATGCCGCAAAGATAGCAAAGGAGGAAAAGTAAAACGGAAAGTATTACCTTTCTTGTCAATGGCCGAAGGATCAACTCTTCCATCGAGCCGGGTGAGTCCCTTAACTATTTCATCCGTGAGCGATTAGGACTGATAGGTACGAAACGGGGCTGCGAGACGGGCGGTTGCGGCTCTTGCACGGTAATTGTTGATGGCAGGGCAGTGTATTCCTGCATGATGTACGCCATGCAAGCTTCCGGAAAGCAGGTAACAACGATTGAGGGACTCCAGAATGGGACAAAGCTAGACCCCATCCAGGAAGGTTTCATGGACAAGGGGGGTCTTCAATGCGGTTTTTGCACGACCGGGTTCATAATGTCATCAAAAGCGCTTCTAAACAAGAATCCTAATCCGTCGCTGGATGATGTAAGAGATGCTCTTGTCGGAAACCTCTGCCGATGCACTGGTTACAAGAAAATCTTTGATTCGGTCATGGCAGCATCAGAATCAATGCGCAAGAAGTGAATCCCGAATCACTGAAATATTGTGGAGGCCTGGGTAGACCTGA
>DATNHH010000073.1:0-2858 GCA_035605055.1 Nitrososphaerales archaeon | reverse complement strand
TGAAATAATCGTGGTGTTGGAGTGCTGATTTTTTAATTCATCGTAACTTAACGCCAAGTTAACTTCAACCTCGCCATACGTTTCTAACCTCCATGTGCTAATGTCGAGCTCTTCGTCATGACCAATTGTGGTGTTGATTGGCCAAACATCCGATGGAACCACTCGCCAACCAGAAGGAATGCGATGTACGAAGTTGGGATATCCTCTAGCAGCTCTCTCTTTTAGTGTAATACTTGTTTTCCCTCCATTTCACGCAATACCCGCAGGAGAGTTCTGTCCCACATTATTTCTTAAACTCTCTTGCCTTTTTGTCTCATCGAGTGCATTGTGATATTAGTCACATCTGTTGGAGAGACCTTATCGCAGCAATCAATGAAAGAGCTACTTCAAGATGACTTTCTCGACGCTTCCAACTTCATAAGCAATTTTCCCAAAAATCAGAAATAGAATAATAGACCCTATGGGATAGATTGCTTCCATCGCAAACCAGTAATTCGCGCCAAGAATCAGGTGGAGGTTCAGAGCCTTTGAAAAGTCGTCGAGACCATCCAGTCCTAGAAGTAAGAGATAGAATACGAGGGTTATGGCGGCAAGAAGCATTTGATAGCTGAGTCGCTTAGCCGTTTTCTGCGGCTCCTTCCTTCCGATGTTTCTGCAGACCAGGCCGAAGAGCAAGAAAACTGCAATCGAAGCGAGAGGATAGATGACTTCTACCGCATGCCACATACTTGGTCCAAAGATCTGATCGAGGTTTCCGATTCCTAATGACAACGGAGAGTTGTCGTTGAAATCCATGAGGATTAAGAGCGTTCCAAATGCTAAGGAAAGGATCACCGGTTTGAAGTTCAATAACTAAAATTCACCAAATTTCTGAATACTGAAACTGCTGACTCTTTCTTCGACACTCGTCAAACCTCTGAAAATTCGGAATAATCAATCTTGGGCTATGTCAATGTCGATCAATTCGTTCCTTCTCATGCTTATTCGCGAACCGCTTAAATCCGGATTCCTGCTAGGGACGATTCGTAATCCTAACTAGGAAAATTCCTGCGGTCTTCAAAATTTGAGAATTGCTCGTTCGTTTACGGTTACAATTGTTCTGCTGATCCTGATTGGATGCTATTCTAACGCTGCGCTGACTAGCTCTGCAGCAAGTCAAAGCGATTTTTTAACTACGAGTAACGCAATTACTTCTGCCTTTGTGGCTACTCATAATGCGGAGGAGAAAGGTGGCAATATATCTTCTCTTGTTACGAAACTTAATGCGGCTGTGGGTCTAGTCCAAAAAGCACAATCTGAAAACTCCAGCAATCCTGTTCAAGCCTCAGCCGACCTTCAGAATGCGACGTTACTGGCAGAACAAGTTTCAAGTGATTCTATAGGTATTGCCCAATCTGGAGCTTCCTCTAAATCGACTCAGGTGGACGAATCGATCGGAGCTTCAGCAGCTATCATCGCGGTTGCAATCTTGATCTACATCTTCGGCGGTCGAATTTACCGACGAGCTTGGCTCTACTTGTACAAAGACTACATAGTGAGGCCTGCATAAAATGAACAAAGAAGTCGGGACGGTAGCTCTTGTATTGATTACAATCCTCGCTGTCTTTGTGGCAGTTCAGCCTCTTTTACCATCGAACAATCAACCATTCTCAGAGTTGGGTGTCCTTGGACCGAACCAGACGATAGGCGGATATCCGACGAATGTCACCATTGGTCAGCAGATCTCGTTGTATGGTTATGTCGGAAATCATGAAGGCGCAGTTACCTATTATGACATGCTAGTGAAATTAGGGAACAATAGTACTCAGATCAGCAATTCAACTTCTGCGGATGCTCCGATTCTTGCAAACTTCTTCCACGTTCTCGGCGACAACCAGTCCTGGACGTTCCCTGTAGACCTTTCAGTGAACCAGAGTGGGACAAATCAAAGACTGATCTTCGAACTGTGGTCTTACAACGAGACAACCTCGGCCTTCTCTTACACGGGACTGTGGAACCAGTTATGGATAAACGTGACATCAACTTGAAAGCTCCAGGAAAGAAGGGTGCTTCTTCCAAAATGAATTCTCCGAAGGATTCTACAACTTCCAAGAACATAGCAGATCTTGCAATCGAGAAAAGTGCAGAGAAGGAAATTACTCTATCAGATCTTGTGAAAGAGCTGAATCAAGATCTGGGTTACGACACGGATAGAATCTCTCGAAAGCTCGTAGAACTCAAAGAGGAAAACAAGATAAAATTAATCGAGAAGAAACCCTACCTGACTTTAGGATCTTACATTCTTTCGCCGTATTCCATTTGGTTTTGGGTAATTGCTGTTTCTACCCTGATATCATTTGATCTGATATTTGTCTCGGCGGGGTTTGTGATTTATCTGCGGTACATTTTTGGTGGACTTCTCGTGCTGTTTTTGCCAGGATACACACTGGTCGAGGCGCTCTACGCGAAGAGAAAGGAACTTGACGATCTGACGAGGATTGCCCTCTCGATCGGATTGAGTCTTGCGCTCGTTCCGCTGACTGGGTTGGTATTGAACTACACTCCATTCGGGATTCGGTTGATTCCTGTAGCGGTGTCTTTGGCTCTAATCACGATTATCTTTCTGTTCCTCGGCGTCTGGAGGAAACACGGTTACTACAAACTCGCAAAAGGTATTCTGTAAAATTTTTCGAGAAACAGTTTTGGAAGACCTTTTTCCTTGCCGACAACCACCTAGCTCGTTCAATGCGTTTCGAGCTTTCCAAGCTCCGTTCAGCTCGTTTCAAGCTCTTCTGAGCTAACAGAGCTTGAACGTAGCTCTTCCGCTAAAAAGTGCTCGCGTGTGTAGAAACGCAGAATATTTTTGGTTCTGTTCGCTT
>DATNHH010000072.1:0-7352 GCA_035605055.1 Nitrososphaerales archaeon | reverse complement strand
GAACGCACATTGATCTATTCGCATTAACGCCGCAGACCTCGATCATAATGCTTCGGACACTGGGGAAACTGATGACCCAAGTTCTAGGGAGTCTTACTGAGCGAAATAACAGAAGTTGATAGCTGTTAAAGGTAGCCCGTTCCTTGGCATCCGCTGCAAATGCCTGACCCTGCATTCTCGCTCTGCGGCCATCCGTAACAATGTTCACACTTAACCATGTTCGGCACTAGGTCAAGCACATACTGCGAGTTGATGACATGGAGAATAACACCGCTTCCGTTGCAGTTGCGACAATGACAGGAGCCCTGGCATTCCGGACAGATGGGACGTGGAGAAACAATCATGATGGTGAAAAACGATTTACCCATTTTTAGGCATTTTTTCCGTTTCCAATTTTTGTATATCGAATCCCGATACTTATTGGGAATGATTGCTTGAACCTTCCTTGAAAAATCCGAAGAAAATTCTAGTTGAGAAATTGACTAATTCGTGCAGCAGGAAAAGAGTATTTGGCTTGATTTTCAAGATGGCAGAATACGGCCAGTCTTTTTATAGAAGAAATTGACTTGCTCTAGATCATGACGATCATTTGGGACGATGTAGAGTTCAATGGTCCATATCAATTGCAGTCTTGGACAAAGACAAACATGGCGGGAGTTTACACAATACTGACAACGAAGGATGCTGAGAAAAATCCACCTGGATTCTCGATACTGTATGTTGGACAAACGGGGAATTTTGCAGAAAGAGGTTTCCCATATGAGCACGAAAGATATCGATGCTGGTTAAGGAATTCGGATAGCGATGAAGACAAGCTCTTTATTGCGATGCATGACGAGCGATATGAATCTGAAAGGATCCGGCTAGAAAGCAAAATTATCGAGAGATACAAACCGGTTTGCAATCGCAAGTGATTGAAAAAAGAGAACCTCCTTGATTGCCCGTCAAATCTACTAAAATCGAGGCAGGAGCGCTAATAAGAAATCGAGTTTCCCCTCGAAGGACGAAATTCCAACATAAATAGGGTGCATTAATCACCCACTGCAGGGATTTTTTTGATATGCTGGTAAAATTTAACACGGCTTCGTCGTCTGCTTTGAGAGTTGTTGCTGATTGGGGCAGATATGCGAAGCTCCTCTTGATCGTGGCGGCGCTTATCTTCTCGAGCTTGATATCGCTCTCCCTGTCGGTGAATGCGTCGACAAACTCAGCTGCTTCGGTTGACTCTACCTGGGCGTTCCAGAATCAGAACCAGCAAAACACCGGTTACAGCCCGCAGACTCTCGTCAACACATCCAACGTCGGCAAGCTCTCGGTGCTCTGGTCGACGGTGATCGGAGGGCTCAGTGGGACTCCGGTTGTTGTGAATAGTATAGTTTACGTTACGGGTGACTCCTCGGTTTGGGCAGTGAATGAACTGACTGGGAAGATAATCTGGGTTGATGGGCCCACGACGGGACTTGCAAAGTACACTTTTGCTACGAGATCTGGCGTTACGGTTGACAATGGACAAGTGTTTGCGGGGACGACAAATAACTACCTGCTTTCGCTGAAAGCTTCCACGGGTGCGCTGACATGGAAGTCTTTGATCACGAAAGGGGTCGTTGGCTCGCAGAAAAAGTACTCGGGAGCCGAAGCTACGCCTCTTGTCTACAGTGGAAAAGTGATCGTTGGCGAGACCTCTGGTGACGGCGGAACGCGAGGGTTGGTTAGGGCGTTTAGCGAGTCAAATGGAGCGCTGCTCTGGACGTTCTACACCGTTCCCCCATCTCCAATAACATCCTCGAACCAGGCGAGTTACGGAAACTCGTGGGGCACTGACTCTACCGGGTGCAAGTGCGGCGGAGGAGCTGTCTGGAACGCACCGGCGGTAGATCCGGCCACCGGCATAATCTACTTTGGGACTGGAAACCCGTTCCCCGGCGGAAGTGGTGTAAAGACAAGGACGCCCACCTATCCCAGCTCGGTTTACTCAAATCTCTATACCGACAGCGTGATTGCACTAAATTCCGCGACAGGGAAGCTGGTATGGTACTTCCAAGAAGTCCCTGGCGACCAGCGGGACTATGATGTGGGGATGCCGGTGCAGCTGTTCACCACGACGATCAATGGGGTCCCGACCGAGGTAGTGGGAAGCGGAGGAAAGATCGGGTACTATTTTCTGATGAACGCGCATACGGGCGCTTTAATCTACAAAGCAAAGTTGGGAATTCACCTCAACGACAACTCGACGGAAGGGGTGTTCCCAAGTTCGCAAATTTATCCAGGGAACGATGGCGGAGTGGACAGTTTCTCGACATTCAACCCCGTCACAAAAATGATCTACGTGATGGACTACAATGAGCCGTTGAGCTGCATGGTAGAGACCTCTTGCACGGTCAACAGGAACTCGACGCTGTATGCGATAGATGCTTCCAATGGCGCAGTTACGTGGACCGTGAACATGGTCGGGATGGGAGGAGGCGTTTCGAGCACGAATGATCTTGTCTTTACCTCCGACGGTAACCACAACTTTTATGCGCTCAATGCCTTAACTGCGGCCGTATTGTGGACGCACAATGACCCGACCGGGGGAAATGCAGGAGTACTCTACTGGTCCTGGGGCCCGCCTTCCATAACAAACGGAAGGGTGTTTGAAACAACGATGGGAAGCTCTACCACGGGGCTGCTGGAAGCTTACGTCACGTGAAATATCCACATCCCGATCCTACCTTTTACATTAGTATCAAATATATAGGCCTCAGGTCCAGCTAGCGGGTTCTTCGGCGCTCAAATTAAGGTACGACGCTTAGAATGTCTTCCAAGAAGAGAAACTTGACATCAAAGTGCCTCAGTTCGAGCTCTTTCTCCCATAATGCGAATCAAACTTCCTTCTCGCTTCATCGACTCCTTTTGCCTCCTGTAGCGAGACTCTAATCGCCTGGGTCGTCGTTGCCACTGTAATTCAGGGCCTGCGAAACCGATTCGTTGATTCCAACGTTTGGATTCGATATTGTCATGCCTTGGAGATGCATATTTACGGCGGAGTACGTGCAGGCGATTGGACAGGAGTTTAGAGGATACGTAACTCCGCTACTCGTCAGGAGTAACGGAGGCAGGGGAGTCTGATTGAAGTCCAGCATGTAAAATAGGTTTGGCTCGTAACCGTCCCTATCGGTCAGATTGGAAAGTCCCCAGTTGTACTCAATGGTGCTCAGGAAAGATGAAAAGTCCTCCTGGTTTATCCCCATGAACTTCGATCCGTAGTTGTAGGACGGTGCTTCAACAATCGCGCCAGATCTTGAAAATGGAGAGATTGCAATCAACGGTACCCGGAAACCCTGTCCTGAACTATCAAACTGTAGAGGTAGCACACCGTCGTAATACCCTCCCCAGTCGTCCCAGGTCAGAAAGATTACAGTTGAGGACCACTCAGGACTGCTCTCTATCATGTTGACTATCGAGGAGACGTACTGCTGACCGCTACTCCACGTAATCTGACCCGCATGATCACTTACTTGTGGTTCCGGTATCACCCAGGAAACAGCGGGGAGATTATTCGACGAAATCGAGCTTTGTAGATCCTTGATGTTCAGAAGGCTCTTGCACTCAATCGAGTTCAACTGAACTTGAGTAAAATCAGCAAGCCCGGACCAGAGGCCATCGTATCCTCCGTGGGTATTTGCAGACATGAACGTTTTTGTGTACGTAGTGCTGGAGGCCGTTCCAATTGTACTGGTGATATCCCCAGGAGATGCCCGCTGTGGTGAGAGATGCGCCAATCTGTGGAAAAGTCAAGTTGTACTCTGCCTGGCAAGAACTGCAGGTAGAGGCTAAGGGCCCGGCTTGCGCTGCAACAGAGAACAGATGGTTCGGCCAGTCTGTAGCTCAGGGCACTGGAGAGGAAGTTATAGTTCAGCGCGTAGTATTCGGCATAATCCCAGTAGTACGGAAGTGTCTTGCCAGTGTAGTATGCCATCGAATAGTTTCTAGTCTTCGAAGTAAGGGAACTCACAAAACCGTCCATCAATCCCTTGTCATAATCTTTCAGCGCGGCGGTTTTCGTGTGCGGAATGTCCTGTCCCTGGACAGTTGTTTGTTTTGAATCCGCGTTCCAAGGCGTAATGCACGGAGTCTTGGCAGGAGGCTTCACCGGCATACACTCCGCTAGATTTAGAGCAAAGCCTGCTGGCAGTCCCGGATAGGTTCCAAACATGTTATCAAAACCGTGGTTCTCCTGCATAATGATCACAATGTGCTGAATAGGAGTCACGGCAGCAATAGAGGTCGACGAGGAAAACCGCTGATAGCTTGACGAGGAAAAAACCAGTAAGACTGCTACGAGGAGTGTAGCTGCGATTATTTTCCTACCCATTCGGGACTTTGCTTCGACAAAGCAGCAGTAGGGTGGCTATCAAGTCGTTATATCTAATTTTGATACTAACTCAATCTTCAAGTCTCACACGATTCTTTCTGGGGCTAAGTATTGCCCCATTTGCTAAGGTTGGAAGTTATTCAAAAGTTTACAGTGTGAAACATCAATAACGCTTCAAGACGGCCTTGCACATCCTAATGATTCTCAAGGTCTCGTCTGTTGAATCTTCACCTGCAATCTCTGAGAGAGCTACGATGATATCTTGCATATACCAGATTTCAATCTTCATTTTCTTGGCTGTTTCTTGCACTGCTATCTTATCCTGAGGATGAATATCCAATACCAAAATCACCTTCCTGTAGTCGCTCGACCCGAAGAGACGTTCCAAGTAGGAGGTTACTACCTCTCGGTCAAATCTCTCCCTTGAGAAGTAATCAAGACCGTTCTTGTGGCTTCTCCCTTCCAGTGTCATGGTAGATTTTGCTCTAAGCGGAAAACGAAAGCTTGTGCTCAATTCGATATGATAGAAGCTTCTGTTTCGCGAGTCATATGCAAGAATATCTATCCCGATATCTTCGGCGAGCTTAAGATTTGTGATGCAAAACCATCGCTTTACTTCATGCAAATATTTCTCCGCAACTAGAAGGTCAAGGTTTGTCGATTGACCGCGATCAAGTTGGGACAATGGAATATTCCAATCCTTTTGTTTTCGAAATATCCTTTAATATTAGCAGGGAGTTTTCTAAATAATCAGGCGATAATGGGCTCTTCTCGCGGTCTTGATAGAACTTCTTTAGCTTGGTGAATCGCGCCCACTAGATCGAAACTGTTTTCCATATCCAGGTCAAATTGCCTGATTAATCCTCGAACAATCGACCGTTCGAATAACTTGGAACTAGTGGTAAACATGGTTTCGAGATGCGCCTTAAATTCCTCTGGCTTGTAGATGATATCCAGTCGTCCGAAATGGTTGTCTTTTTGTAATTTCACGTAGATCATGTTCTTGGTAGCTTGCCCCAAGCTATCAAGCGAGATGTCAATGCAATCTAGTATTGATTCAAACTCCAAGGCTGCGACACAAAATACGTACCGGAAATCTGAGAATTTGAAACTCTTTGCCAGATCACACATTTTCCTCGTGAGTATTCTTGAAATTGATCGAATTCTCCATTATTGGTGAAAAAAGCTATTGTGACTTTACTTCAGCCGTCTAAAAGGACATCTTTCCAATCTTAGATGAGAGATCCGAACTGAATTTTACAGTCAAGACCTAGGATGCAAATTTGGGACGAAGTCTTACCGGGAATCTAGAATCGGACGAAGGCTGTTTGCGATCTTGACTACCGCGAGGGCATTGAATTTCAAGGTGCTCGTACCCATAGGCGTCAATTTATACAATTTTTTTCTTCCGAGTTTTCCCAATGTTGAATCTTCAAAAACGAATTTTGATTTTTCCAAGTTCTTCAGGTGCGGGTAGATGGTTCCATAACTGAGCAGAATCCCGAACTCCTTGAACAAATCCTTCCTCAACTGGTAGCCCCCCATCGGCTTTGCCCAGAGCTGAGATAGTATGAGGATGTCTAAGAGGTCGGTTAGCTTGTTTGATTTCTTAGACTGCCACTCTAATTGTTCGCTCAGGAACTGGTTCTCCTGATCGAACTGCTCTGAAGTCAAATCCAGATTGAGTTGATCCGGTTGAATTAAGAGAATTGTGAAACAATGGTTCTGATTTTGGCTCTAGGGCGATCCATCCTGAAGATTTTCGCCCTTTCTTATTATGTTTGCAGACGCAAAGTAGTGCAGATGATAATATAGCAGGTTACGATACACTATTCCCCGAAGGAGACCTTTTCACTGATAATCAATTTTGTGAACTTGTCACTTATCAGAATCTAGAATTCCTACCCTTAGAATTCCTGCCTTTCTGACGATCATTCCCCTACACTTTGGACAGTAGGTAATGGCATTCGAGTTGTACTGGAAAATCGGAAACTCCAGTTCGCAGACACTATTCATGCAATGGAAGATCAGTAGCTTTAGGACCTTTTGCTTTGGTTCAACACTCTGACCTGAGATCGACAAGTTTTCCGATCGCTCCAAGTCGAAAATAATCTCCTTCTCTTTACTCAGATCTGATTTCTATGATAGAGCGGGTTCTGAATCAGAAAAAGGGTATTCTTGGAGCTAACGGAGTCCGCCGCAGAGATCAAATTTTACACTCAGTAGAATCCGAGAGATCCCGCATCGTCCCAGACAATGTGTTTAGTTCATCAGGCGCCTTGTATTGCATCGCCGAGCCAAGTCCAACGGTTAGAACTAGTAGAAGTAACGGAAACGGCCAACCTGTTTTGAGCACCAGAAACAATCTGGCATTCTGCGTTGACTCTTGGATTTCCAGGAGAGGAGCCAAGTATCAGGGCAAAGCTGGCACCAGGCGTCCAGACCAATGAACCGCCTCCCTGACTTCCAAAACCAATTATCATGTTGTTAGAATTAGAGGTGCAGAACGTGCAGCCAACCATGCACGTAACTGAGTCGCGCTAAAATAGAATCTACCTTGAACCTAGCCGGCGACATCTGTTGGGGAGAAGAACATTAGATAATCGGGCTGCGATCTTTTGTTTCTCCCTAAAGAAGTCTAGGAAATAGAAAATGAAGATTGGCTATTTTGGTTCGCGGGTTCTCTTTGAGAGTCTGATTTCCATCTATTTTATGAGTAGGGGTCGTTCCTACGCAGAAATCGCTTCAGCGGAAAATAGTAGCTGCACGGTGCCTGCGATCCCTCATCCGATAATCATCACACTCATTTTGTACTTGTCAGTAAGAACACAAGCCAGTATTCCGATCCCGGGGATCGCAAGGAATGATCAGCAGACTATCCATGGGTGCTCGACTCTACTCTAGCCAAGCTCACAAAGATCTAAAGATAGATCCGAATTTGAAACAACGTCCCAGTCCGTTAGTCGTTTTTCAAAAACGACTGACGGACTGGGACGAT
>DATNHH010000071.1:0-5335 GCA_035605055.1 Nitrososphaerales archaeon | reverse complement strand
AACATTCCGCCCAGTTTTTTTTCTTCAAACGAACCTCCAGTGCTCAAGTTGACATCGACCACTAAGCCCACTTGCGACCCAGCTGCGGAAGCTGCACTGGATATATCCTTGGCATTGTCGAAATTATCTATAGCCACTTTCAAATCGCAGTACTTCGCCAAGTTTGCTAGTCGCTTCGTTTTTTGCTTGCCGACGATTTCATTTGCAATCAGAATGTCGGAAATCCCGGATTGTACCATGACCTCGGCTTCCCCGAGCTTTGCGCATGTGATTCCTGAAGACCCACCGGCGATCTGTAAGAGGGCAAGGAATGGTGATTTGTGGATCTTTGTGTGGGCTCTTAGCTTGGTCTTTTTCGACACAAGGAATTTACGCATCGTTTCGATATTTTTCTCCACAATCTCTATGTCAATGACTAGAGATGGAGTGTCCATTTCACTGAGTTTCAGTCGGGATCACTCAAGGAGACAAAGTTTCTGTGATGGCAGCGGAAATCTTTGCAGCCTTTGGCAGGATGGCATGTTCAAGCTCCTTCGAATATGGTATCGGGACACGTTCTGGACGACTATGGATTCGTTCATAGCTTCGAATCTGAAATCCCGAGGGACGGTATTAATGTTTCCAAAGTAAGCGCCGGAATACCTAACCTTGTTTCTGGAGACCAAGTATCGGGGAGCGAATCTCCTAGCCCTTATCCTGAAGATTCTACTAAATCGGGGATTCTCTTATCGTTAGCTTACTATTTCAAGCAAGGTCTCAGAGAGTTTGTCTGGAGCAGAGATCATCGCTACGATCCTTTTGTTTTGCATTCGAACCCTGTCAGGGTGCAGATACCACCCAATTCGAACTCTGGTGTTATTCGGGTGGAAATACTGCCGCGGTAGAGCAGGGGGTTTCCCCATTCATGAGTGAAAAAGAGGGAGGACCGAAACAAATTGGTGCCCCTATCTGGCTAAACACGAGGCCCCCGAAATGACAACCGAACACGCCAGTGATTATTAGATAAAAAGACTCGCACTTTCAGCTAACTAGGAGCGCGCTCAGATAAGACTATTTTCAAAAGGGACCCTGAATCGTCGAGCAGTTGGACTTATCTCAGACTGGGGAGTTTATCTTTGCAGACGAGAAGCCTTATGGCAGCATCCAATTGTGTCGCGTGTCTTGAAATTAAGGCATGAAGGAACTTCAGGTAGCAGAAAAGACAGGCAAGAATAGAACATCGACAAGTACCCAGCCCAAGAAGACCAAAATAATCAACCCTGTGAGATCAAGAGCGCCGACCGCCAGTGCTTGTGAGATTCCAATATTGAGGGTTATATCGAGGGCTCCAGACAAGGGTGTGAGTACTAAGGAGGTGTTGGAAGAGGTGAGAAGCGCGAAATGGTTCCGTGAGCTCAACGACGACGATCGCAGAGCTCGCTATCCAGCATCGGGGAAGAAAATAGTTGACAGCGTGATCAAATTCGCGAGAAAAAACCTCGTAATGAGGGGCGAAATCTACCCGGCTGGTGAAGGTATGCCAATCGGCGTTTGGAGGATAACTCCAAGGGGAGTGGATATGGCAGCGATTCAAGAAGTACACTGGAAGCCCAGATACTCGACTCACGATGCCGTTATCATAGAAGAGAAGAAGAAATGAAAGGTGCTACCAAGCGCCCTAAGCAGTGCGTTGGTGCGCGCATGCACTGCTTGATCGTATGGAGCCAAGAATAATGGTACCGCAACCCCGGTGGACTATCCCGATCAACATGAGATCGCGGGACAAGCCAATGCTGGATGCAGCTCTAGAAATAGCGAAGATCGAAGGGCTGGATCTCACAAGCATATTCAGAAATGCACTCCAAGAGTATATCACGAGTAGACTCGACTCGCTAAAAGACGACGGAATTAAGAAAATGGAGGAGTACTTAGATTCGTCATCTGTCCTCCATTCCTTGCTATTGTCCCCAGATAAACTCAAGGGATGGACTGATTCCGAAGTTGTTACCTTTGCCAAACTAATCCGCGCGCGTAAGGAGGAGTTGGAAATTGAATTGAGAAAGAGAGATTATTATTTCCGTTGGTAGGCAAGAATAGATCTAGCTTCTCGAAGCTTTCGAGTTCAACCAATAAATAATCAATCGCTGACTTGTCTTTTCGACTATCTTGCACAAGCGCCGGTTCATCCTTTCTTTTGCGGTTCTTGCGATCTTGCTCGGCGCGACTGCCCTGCCTCTTGGCGCACTTCCTCCACTTTCGAATCTGTTGAACCCTCAAACCGGAATCTGGTCGTCAAATTCAAACTCGGTTGAAACGGGGCTGAACTCGTTTTCAGTCTCCCAAAATGGCTCGACTGCAAACATTTCTACGGATGTCGATCCCAACGGTTTCATTCGGATCGCTTCAAACGAAACATGGGCGCTTTACTATGAACAGGGGTACTTGACTGCAAAGTTCAGATTGACGCAGTTGGATTTCACTCGAAGGCTCGCCGAAGGAAACCTTTCTGCGGTGCTTGGGTCTTCATCGCTTGGCAGTGACGAGTTCTACAGAACCCTTGAAATGTACCCGGTCGCTCAAGAGATCGTTGGAAATCTCTCGAAAACTAGCCTTGCGTACGAGGCAGTTAGCGAATATACATCGGGCGTAAACTCTTACATTACATCGTTAACAAAGACGACGCTACCATTACTCTTCAAGCTCCTTCAGTATTCTCCCGCGCCATGGAGAATGGAGGACACCTACATAGTCCAGCAGCTGCTCACTTGGCAGCTCAGTTCTTCGTTTGACCCTCTGTCTTTCAACTTCGCACTTGAAAAGATGCCGCAAAATGTTGTAACGGCGTTCTATCCGGCTTACCCCGGTTCGATCCAGCATCCAATCGAGCCCTCCTCGCTCAATACGACAATTTACGAAGGGAGCGGCAACCTCCAAAATCTCTCGCTATATTCACCGACGATCCCTAACCTCACCGTCTCCCCAGACCAGACGACCAATTTTGCAATAGCTCCAGGCTCTGACAACACGCAGGCAAACCTCATCGTCTCCCCGCTCCTCTTAGAGTTAGGCTCACTCCGATATTCTCTGCCCCCGTTCATTGACAAGGGCAGTAACAACTGGGCTGTTAGCTCGAACCTGACGGGGGGAGGTGCATTACTCGCAAACGATCCCCATCTCTCAATTACGGTTCCGCCCATCTGGCTCGGCTTCCAGCTCGTCGGGCCTGGCGAGAATATTGTTGGAGTCACTTTTCCTGGAGCTCCTGGAGTTGTCTTGGGGCATAACTCCTACATCGCGTGGGGAGCCACCAACTCTGGAGTTCAGGCTACCTATTTTTACTACGAAACTCTGAACCCCTCCGATTATCGCGAATATATGCACGATGGCGCATGGACGAAGTTTGACGTTTTGAACGAATCAATTTCCGTCGCAGGATCGAGTACCGTTATTCTGTCGATAGAACGGGCGACCAACGGTGTAATACTTCCTGGCTGGAACGGGACAATTGCGATGGACTGGACCGGTCTCTATCCGACCAATGAGCTTGCATCGCTGCTATCACTTGATTACGCACAGAATGTAACATCAGCACAAAATGCCCTAAAGAGCTTCCAGGTAGGAATCCAGAACTGGGCGGTTGCAGATAGGGATGGAAACATCGGGATTTTCACCTATGGTTACTATCCAATCATCGAGAGAGGAAATCCGAGAGGCATTCTTCCTGGAAATGGGAGTTTTGACTGGGTTGGCTCGATACCAGTCGCAGACCAACCCCATCTATACAACCCTTCGAATGGCTTTGTTTTCTCAGCAAATCAGATCCAGGTTTCGCCCGGTTATCCATACTACATCGGCTGGGACTTTGAATCGGGGTACCGCGCCGATCAAATTTACTCGACTCTGAATTCATCAACACATGCTAATATCTCAACGATGGAACAGCTTCAGTTGTCCGACCATGATTACTCCTCAAACATCTTTCTCAAACCACTTTTGGCCTCGCTAGCGCGCTCCAATTACAGCTCGACTGCCGAATTTCAGTCGCTTTCTTCTTGGAACGGAAACATGGATATCAACTCCACGGCGGCCTCAATCTACTATTTTTGGCTCAATTCTTACATCAATGACACTTTCGTCCCCTACATGAGTTACTACAATATCACCTTGGCGGAAGGACTCTATGGAACCTCTTTCTTTGTGGGGTCAAATTCGATCAACCAGGGGCCGCTGATCGAGGATCTCGCTAATTGGACCTTAAATCATCCCACCATTCAATGGTTCAACAATCCGTCCAACGGAGAAAAGCGAAACGCGACATCCCTAATGGTGCAGGCGTTCGGAGAGGCGCTAGACCAACTGAAAACGATTGATGGAAATTATTCCCAGAATACCTGGGCTTGGGGCGGGATTCACGTAAGATACGACCCCAGTTTGTTCGGGCTGGGTGCCCTTGACGGGCCGATTTTGCCGGCTGCAGGCGACGACAATACACCGAATGCGGCTTACGGTCTAAACTCGACGTCGGGGCCTAGCTGGCGACAGGTTACGGACGCGAGCCAACCGGTCACTTCCTCATTCGGAATCTATCCTGGGGGCCTTAGCGAAAACTCTCTAACACAATATTACAAGAACACGGTCGGGGACTGGAATAATGGAATCTATTACTCGCTAATTCCGAACGGTCTTCCGAATGTTTTCTACTACCTTTATCCTGGAGGCACCTCGACACCGTGATGCGATTAACCGAGCGACTTGATGTCCTGATCATTATTGACCTGATCGCTGGTTTCGCGCTTTCCTATGTGGGTCTGTGGTACTACGTCTTTGTTCCTTCTGCGCTTCTGGGCTTTCTCCTGGAGAGCAGGTGGATGAACCTGATTTACTTTGGTCTTTCAGGGGCAATTGGAGCGATAATTCCGATCTTCCTATTCGACGTTGGTAACAGGATCGCGAACGCATCGCTCGTCGGAGCGA
This sequence comes from Nitrososphaerales archaeon, assembly GCA_035605055.1. Classification (GTDB taxonomy): domain Archaea; phylum Thermoproteota; class Nitrososphaeria; order Nitrososphaerales; family CADDZS01; genus DATLTL01. The sequence continues at coordinate 382 of DATNHH010000071.1, read as the reverse complement.
TTATAGGACTTCCGGGTGGGTTCGTGGCCCCTCTCGGGCTCACGATACTAGTTGCATTTCTCGCGTCTGGACTAGGAGCTGTAGTTACTTCCTCACTTCGCCCCGCCAAATAATTTAGAGCATTGTGTCAAGGTACCAGAGGACTTTCGGGGCTTCCCCAGTACATCTCGCCTTCAAGGAAAAAGGTCGGTGCTCCAAACACGCTTCTCTCGAACGCATTCTGAGTGTCTGCCCTGAGTCTTTGCTTTGTTTCGTCTTTTTCGATGAAGTCGAGAAACATCTTATGATCGAGCCCGAGTGACTCGATGATTGCTTTCAATGTCGCTGGATCCGCAATGTCGAGATTGTCTGCCCAGCATGCTCGAAATAATCTATGAAGATA
>DATNHH010000070.1:0-9437 GCA_035605055.1 Nitrososphaerales archaeon | reverse complement strand
GAGAACTGGATCTCTATCTGTTTGGAGAAGGGACCCACCGAAAAATCTATGAAAAGCTTGGCTCCCATTCTACCGTTGTAGGTTCTGTAACTGGAACCAACTTTGCTGTCTGGGCGCCTAACGCGACATCAGCATCAGTAGTTGCGGGCTTCAATCATTGGTTTGCAGGGGAAACTCCGATGATTTCAAGAGGTCTTTCTGGAGTTTGGGAGATATTCGTCCCCAGGGTGAAAGAAGGCGAGATATACAAATTTGCGATAAAGTCGAATTCAGACGGGAGCATCCATCTAAAGGCCGACCCGTATGCATTCCAAGCGGAGGTAAGGCCCAGGACCGCATCGATTGTATCTAACATTGACAACTACCATTGGACAGACGAAAAATGGGTTCAAGATAAAAAGGACCGTTTCGAAGTCTCGAGTGCGCCCATTTCTATTTATGAAATTCACTTAGGGTCATGGAAGAAGTCAAGCGATGGTTCGTTTCTCAACTATAGGGAAATCGCTGATTCTCTTGTTCCGTATCTCAATGATCTCGGATTCACACATGTAGAGCTAATGCCCATAATGGAACATCCACTAGATGATTCGTGGGGGTATCAGGTCGTTAATTATTACGCCCCTACTTCGAGACACGGGTCCACCGAGGATTTCATGTATTTTGTTGACAGATGTCACAGAGGGGGAATCGGTGTTATCCTCGATTGGGTACCGGCCCATTTTCCTAAGGACGATTATGGTCTTGCAATGTTCGACGGAACTCATCTCTACGACCATGCTGATCCCAGAAAGGGGCAACAGCCCGACTGGGGCACCTTGATTTTCAATTATTCCAGGAAGGAGGTGCGAACGTTTCTAGTTTGTAACGCATTATTCTGGTTTGACAAATACCACGTTGACGGTCTTCGTCTAGATGCCATCGCCTCGATGCTCTATCTGGATTATTCCAGAAAATCGGGAGAGTGGATTCCGAACAAATATGGTGGTAGGGAAAACTTGGAAGCTTTAGAGTTCCTTAGAGAAACTAACGAACTAGTCCATGGGTTATTTCCAAAAGCCTTGATGATTGCGGAGGAATCAACTGCCTGGCCCGGAGTCACACATCCAGTGAAAAAGGGAGGCCTTGGATTCGATATGAAGTGGAATATGGGTTGGATGCACGATACCCTCGATTATTTTCAGACCGATCCGATCTTTCGCAAGCACCATCAGAGGAATCTTACTTTCAGTCTTCTCTACGCCTTCAGCGAAAAATTCGTGCTAGTTTTCTCGCATGATGAAGTAGTCTATGGGAAAAAGTCTCTTCTGAACAAAATGCCAGGAGACGAGTGGCAGAAATTTGCAAATCTCAGATTGTGTCTCGGCTACATGTTTGCACACCCGGGCAAAAAGTTACTTTTTATGGGTTCCGAATTCGGACAAAGAAACGAGTGGAACTTTAGGACCGAGCTTGAGTGGACTGAAGCCACTCACGCCCTAAATAGCAAAACAAGTCATTTTGTTAAGGATCTCAACCATATCTACTCGAGCGCTTCCGAGTTTCATGATCTCGATTTTTCATACGAAGGCTTCGATTGGATCGATTTCAAGGATGCTGAACAAAGCACTATTAGCTTCATCAGAAAAACACGGAGAGATGGGAATAACTTCTCAATCGTCGTTTGTAACATGACCCCGATTCCAAGATTCAACTATCGAATAGGTGTCCCAAGCGATGGATTTTACAAAGAGATTCTGAACAGCGACGCAAAAGAATACGGTGGGAGTGGCGTCGGGAATCTTGGTGGAGTTGAATCAGAAGCTATTCCTTGGCACGGATTGCCTCATTCAGTGAATCTAACTCTACCTCCATTGGCGCTAGTGATCCTCGAAATCAGCACTCAACACGAGGAAAACGATTCTAACTGAAGCAGGTAAGGGTCAATCTAGGTGGAATCAGAGAAAAACAGAGACGAATCGATACGACTCTACGAGAGCTCGGGCCTAATTGACCGAAAACAGAAACTGCCAACTTCCGCTATCATTCTTAATGTATCCCCGCAAGTGGAGTGCGGTCGTTTTCCAGTAAAACGCATAGTTGGAGATATTCTCGAAGTAAGTGCCGATGTACTCAAGCCGGGGCACGAACTTCTAACATCTTATGTGAATTGGAGGATGCAAGGCAACCGATTCTGGAAACGAGAGGCGATGACGTACAACTTCGACGAAGACAAATGGTCTGCAGCCCTTACCCTCTCGCAATTAGGCGTATGTGAGTTTTTTATAGAGGCTTGGAAAGATCCGTATTCAACAAAACTCCGAGATGTTGCAAAGTGGATTGAATCTGGCGAAGATGTTAGTTCTGATATTGCGGAGTTGGTCGACATTGGAATCAAGGCCTCTTTTTTTGCTCCCCCCGAGGAGAAATCCATAATCAAAGAGAAGCTCAACGAGATCGCTACCTTTGGGGAAGCTCCATTCCCAGAATCAGATCGAGCTGAGCTGATCAAGCTTCTCTCCGAACCGATTTTCTCGAGGCTGGTTACAAGAAATCTCGAAAAAGAAGACTACAATGCGACTAATATATTCCAAGTAATCGTCGACAGAAGCCTATCTAGATACTCAACATGGTACGAAATGTTTCATCGATCCCAAGGAATCCTACCTGATAGAAGTGCCTCCTTCAAAGAATGTGAATCGAGAATAGAAGAAATCAATGGAATGGGATTCGACGTAATTTATTTTCCGCCGATTCATCCAATTGGTCACACCAACCGTAGAGGGCCAAACAATACTCAAAGCATCTCAGAATTAGATCCAGGGAGTCCGTGGGCGATCGGGAGCGAGCTAGGAGGCCACGACTCAATGAATCCCGACCTTGGGAGTATGGAAGACTTTCTACACCTTGTTTCGAAAGCAAGACAATTAGGAATCGAAATTGCGCTTGATCTTGCATTTCAGGTCTCACCAGATCATCCCTACGCGAGATTGCATTCAAATTGGTTTTACAAGAGAAGTGATGGAACGACCAGGTATGCTGAAAACCCCCCGAAAAAGTACTATGACATTTATCCCTTGAACTTTGAAAATGAAGACTGGAAGAAGCTCTGGGAAGAACTCCACAGGGTGGTCGTCTTCTGGATTGGGAAAGGAATTAGGACATTTAGGGTCGACAATCCGCATACGAAACCTATCGCTTTCTGGGAGTGGATGTTATCAAGCATAAGAACGCAGTTTCCAGACGTGATTTTTCTTTCGGAAGCATTCACCAGACCGAAACAGATGAAACTCTTGGCGAAGACAGGCTTCAATCAGTCCTACACCTACTTTACTTGGAAAAACTCGAAGAACGAATTGACGGATTTCATTAGAGAATTCTTCTTCTCAGAGGTTATCGAATACTATCGCCCTAATTTGTTCACAAATACTCCTGACATTCTGCCTGAATATCTCCAAACGGGCGGAAGGCCGGCCTTCAAAATCAGGGAAACATTGGCTGCGACTCTATCCTCTTCTTACGGGATCTATAATGGTTTTGAGCTCTGCGAAAGTAGAGCAAAGAGTGAAGGTTCGGAGGAGTATCTCGATTCCGAGAAGTATCAGTACAAAGTCTGGGATTGGAACAGGGAGGGTAATATCAAAGAATACATTTCAAAGATAAACAAAATCAGGAAGGAGAATCCTGCACTTCAAGAGAATTCAAATCTGAGATTGCTTGAATGCACGAGCGATCAAATAATATTCTATGGCAAGTGGTCAAAGGATCTGTCAAATGTGATCTTGGTCGCCGTAAACCTTGATCCTTTTTCAGCTCACGAAGGAATCGTCAAAGTTCCGGTGAAAGAGCTTGGCCTTGATGGTCAATACGTCGTTAGAGACTTGGTTTCGGGCAGTACTTTCAGTTGGAGAACCGACAGCAACTACGTTCGGCTCGACCCGAAGGTGGAATCAGCTCACATACTCAAATTAGAACGGTAAGAACCAAATCCATTCATAATAGTGCCATAGTAATGAGTGAAATTCAACCTCGAATCAAGCAGTCCTTCTCATAACCACGACCGATCTTCCTGCTAGCTCGAAAGTATCGTCGCCGGCAAATATTCTCTTGTCATCGTCCACATCTTGAGCGAATGTATGAAACAAGACTTCCCATTTATCGTAAACTTTCGGCACCCGAAACTTTGTGGATTCATCTTTGGCGTTAAATAATATCAAAAGAGTATCATCGGCAATTCGGGCACCCTCCTGATCTACTTCATCGATTGCATCCCCGGACAAGATCATACCTATGGTATGGATGCGGGATTGATTCCAGACTTGATCGGTCATCTCTTCTCCACTTGGTTGAAGCCAAGTGATATCCTTGGACCCGCCGAATAATTTCCTACCCTGGAAGAATTTCCTTCTCCTTAAGATTGGGTGTTTTTTTCGAAAGGAAATTAGCCGCGTTGTGAAATCAAGCAATTCTTTCTGACGATCATCAAGGTTCCAGTTGAACCAACTTGTCTCGTCGTCACGACAGTATGCGTTGTTGTTTCCGTGCTGCGTCCTCGCAATTTCGTCGCCACCTAAAATCATTGGAACTCCCTGGGAAAGAAGGAGTGTGCAAAGGAAATTCTTCATCTGTTTTGTTCGCAGACCGACAATATCCTGGTTTCTCGTTTCTCCCTCTTCGCCGAAATTGAAACTGATGTTATCATCTGTTCCATCCTTGTTTTCTTCTTTGTTTCCCTCGTTGTGCTTTGAGTTGTAACTGACTAGATCCTTCAAAGTGAACCCATCATGACATGTGACAAAATTGACGCTGGCGTGAGGATTCCTGCCGTTCTCTTGGTAGAGGTCGCTTGAACCGGTCAGCCGGTATGCAATTTCCGGAACTTGGCTTTCGTCTCCCCGCCAGAATTTACGGATCGAATCCCTGTACTTGCCGTTCCACTCGGCCCAAAGGACTGGAAAATTCCCAACCTGATAACCGCCGTTCCCAAGGTCCCAAGGTTCGGCGATCAATTTCACCTGAGAAATAACCGGATCTTGTTGAATTACCTCAAAAAAGCTTGAAAGATGATCGACTTCCCACAGCTCTCTGGCAAGAGTTGACGCGAGATCAAAACGGAATCCATCCACGTGCATTTCTTGCACCCAGTATCTCAGACTGTCCATTATCATCTGGATCACTCTGGGATGGCGCATATTGAGGCTGTTACCTGTCCCAGTAAAATCGACATAAAGTCTGGAATTTTCCGGCGAAACTCGGTAGTACGATGTATTGTCAATCCCGCGGAAACTCAAGGTGGGTCCGAGCTGATTCCCTTCGCCAGTATGATTGTAGACCACGTCCAGAATCACTTCTATTCCTGCTCTGTGGAGTGCCTTGACCATATCCTTGAACTCCTTTACCTGCTCTCCGGACTTTCCCGTGCTGGAGTAGCGCGAATCTGGGGCAAAATATCCTATCGTGTTGTAACCCCAATAGTTCTTTAGACCTCCATCTACCAGGAATTTGTTGTCGACGTGATGATGTATAGGAAGTAATTCAACAGCGCTGACTCCGAGATCTTTCAGGTATCTGATGACCTCAGGAGAAGAAAGTCCCGAATAGGTACCCCTCTTATTTTGCGGAATTTCGGGATGTAGCTTTGTGAAACCTTTAACGTGAGTTTCGTAGATCACAGTCTCATTCCATGGGATTCGTAGAAGCTCATCCCCTTCCCAGTCATAAGTAGTATCGATTACAATGGACTTTGATACAAACGGGCCCGATTCACTTTCGTCGAAGGTCAGGTCGTCGGAATTGTCACCAATTTTGTAACCGAAAAGTGCATTATCCAATGAAATCGTCCCTGCGACGGCTTTGGCATAAGGGTCGATTAGCGCCTTATTACGATTGAATCGCAAGCCTTTCTGAGGTTCGAAGGGGCCGTCTGCTGAGTACGAATACAATTGACCAGGGAGAACATCGGCCAGGTAGGCGTGCCAGACATACCCCGTCCGTTCCGGCAGAGATATTTTGTAAGTCGGATCTTTCGATTCCTCACTCTGATAAAGTAGAAGAGTTACCTCCGTCGCGTTTTCAGAGAAGATCGCAAAATTGACTCCTCTTCCGTCCCAAGTCGCCCCTAAAGGGTACGGAGAACCGGGCCAGATTCTCAAGAAGACAAATCACCAATAATAGATTGTACGCCTAGATTATTCCCATTTGTTCGAGAATCCCAAGGGTACATGGAGCAAATGAGACGATTCAGAAAAGACCAGACCTCACTGGGTCGCGAGTTCTTTTGGAGGTTCAATGGTTTGAATCTGAATGGTAAGCAAATCTTCAATTCCTTTAATCGGGATCGATATCCAGTCTGGACGATTGTTAAGTTCGTAGCCGAGCTCGTAAATGACCTTCTCGAGCAGGAACGCATCAAGCAGCACAGATAGGGAATTTCTATCTGAGGGCAGTATCACGCTGTTGGCCACGGTAGCCAAATAAGATCTGAGAAAAAGGGCGCTCACAGCTTTGTACCAGAATCTGGCCGCTCCAAGTACAAGCTCTGTATTCTCTTTGATTTTAGGATTATTATTATTGAGTATCACGGACATTGCCGCGTAATGAAATGATCTTATCATTCCTGCGACGTCTCTAATCGGCGATCTCTTCAATCTTCTATCTGTCAGGGACCTAGCAGGTTCCCCTTCGAAATCAATCAAAACGAAGTCTTTTCCAGTAAAAAGTACCTGTGCAAGGTGATAGTCTCCATGCACTCGAGACCTCATGCAATCCAGCCTGACTTTCTTCAGTTCGCCAAATCTTCTGACGATCTCCTGCTGGTGAGAAAGTATCACCCCCAACTCGCGAACAGCGTCTGGGTTGAGATTTGTAGAACTGCGGCATTGTTGAAAGATTCGATTCGAGTAGCTCGTCATGGATTGTGCAACAGCTACCTGCTCCAGATATCCGAATGGTTCTGGCTTGAAGTCAGGATCGTCCGCCTCTTTGAGTAATGCCAGGTGAAACTCGCCAGTCCTTTTCCCCAACAATATTATCCAATCGTCGAATGGTTGCCCTAACTCTTCGAGGACCGATTCAGGAAGTTCCTTTTGGGCAAGTTCAAGAATTGGGGAATTCAGCGGAGACTCTGTAAGTCTTTTTGCTGAAAGGATATCCTCGAGAAATCTTTCGAACTGGCCATGAAACAATGCCCAAGCATCGCCTTCATTTCTGATGTACTCTTCCAAAATGGCAACGGTGGCGGCCTCAGCGGCGGGGGCCTTGTACGATGCGCTGCCCATCAAGCGTGGAATCTCTTCGAATTTGTTTCTTATGAGGGCTGCTTCAATTTCGACTTCAGGATTCGGACCTTCTTCGATTCGACGAAGGAACTTCAGTATGAATTTGTCTTCATACAACACGGAAGTGTTGCTCTGATCTGCTCCTGTCACTGTAGATTTGAGTGAAATCTTGTCCAGGGTAAGGTCGTCGGCCGATTTGATTCCCATGATCTCGCTCTGCGAACCGGACGCTGATTTCCCAGCAGCAACGAACTCCAGAAGCCGAGATCTAAAGGACTCGTCGTAAACAGCATCGAATAGCACGCCCGGAGTGTTCTTGTCAATGCTCACTTTCGAAACGATTGACCTGCGGTTGGCATCTTTCAGCTGCCCTGAAATGTCGACACTCGAGTAAGTCAAGGGTAAGAAGTATGATTCCGGAAGTCCCTCAGTGTAGTAAATATCCGCGAAAACTAGCAGTTGGGCATTACCTGTTGTCGGATCATCCCAAAAAGTGATGACTTCTCTGATTCGGATCTGTTCTATCGTTCGGCCTTTTCCTCCAAACCACCGGTTAGATCTGAGGTACTGCGGAAGAATCTCAGTTTCAAGCTTGTCTTTTGCCCTTCCGCTGAACATATCCTGCAGTCTCTTTCGCAGTTCAAGGATCGGAATCTCGGAGGGCTGAGTGACCTCTTCTGCCCGACGCTCTAACTTCATATTGAATACGTAATAACCGTAAGGGGCAAAGGTGAGCCGGTATCCAGTTTTCCCAATCTGAGGAAAACTAGCTCCTCCAAAAACGTCGACCGGCCTTCGATCAGAGAGTTTCGAGAGATCAATCTCCGTCGCCTGAGTTCTACCGGACAGATTTGCAGTAATCAGAAGAATTTCGTCACCTAGCCGTCGAGTAAATGCCAGAATCTTCGTGTTTGTCGGATAGAGAAACTCGATTGAACCCCTGCTGAAAGCCTTGAAGCTCTTTCTCATTGCAATGACCCTCTTCATCCACCAAAGAAGGGAGGAGGGATCATTCTGTTGATTTTCTACGTTGATGGCTTCATAGTGGTAAAGTGGTTCAATTATGACAGGCAGGTACAGTTTTTGTGGATTTGTCTTCGAAAACCCGGCATTCAGATCTGCACTCCACTGCATGGGAGTCCTCACCCCGTTTCGATCGCCAAGATAGAAGTTGTCTCCCATCCCAATTTCATCTCCGTAGTAGATCACTGGCGTTCCGGGAAACGTGAAAAGTAGAATATTCATGAGTTCAATTTTTCTGCGGTCATTTCCTAGCAGAGGCGCGAGTCTGCGTCTGATTCCCAGGTTTAGCCGGGCCCTTCTATCTTTCGCATATACTCGGTACATGTAGTCTCGCTCCTCGTCTGTAACCATTTCGAGCGTTAGTTCGTCATGATTTCTCAAAAAAAGAGCCCATTGGCTTTTTTCGGGAATCGCAGGAGTCTGTTCCAGAATATCTATAATCGGAAACCGATCTTCCATCTGGATTGCCATGAACATCCTCGGCATGAGGGGGAAATGATATGCGACATTACACTCATCTCCGTTGCCAAAATACTGAGCAGCATCAACGGGCCACTGATTAGCCTCCGCTAGCAACATTCTGTTTTTGAAACCAGAATCAATGAACGCCCTAAGTTTCTTTAGAAATTCGTGGGTCTCAGGCAAATTCTCGCAGTTGGTGCCTTCTTTTTCGTAAAGATAGGGAACCGCGTCCAGACGAAGGCCGTCCACTCCCATCTTGAGCCAATAGTCCACGACACTGAGCATCGTCTTTTGTGTGAAATCGTTTGTAAAGTTCAGGTCGGGCTGATGGGAATAAAATCTGTGCCAGTAGTATGCTTTTGCCACGTTGTCCCAGGCCCAGTTTGAGGACTCAAAATCCTTGAAAATTATCCGAGCTTCAAAATATTTGTTAGGGGTGTCACTCCATACATAGAAATCTCTCCACCTCGAACCTGGCTCGGCGGTTCGTGATTTCTTGAACCATGGATTTTGGTCCGATGTGTGATTCAAAACGAGCTCCGTGATGACCCTGAGGCCTCTTCTGTGTGCCTCCGCCATGAATTCCTTGAAGTCCTTCAGGTTTCCATAGAATGGGTGGATTTCGAAATAATCAGAGATGTCGTATCCGTCATCTTTCAACGGCGATGGGTAAAATGGCAAAAGCCATAAAGTGGTAAC
>DATNHH010000069.1:0-3897 GCA_035605055.1 Nitrososphaerales archaeon | reverse complement strand
AAATTCGCAGTGGAGAGATTCTTCTCCAGAAATTGAATCCCTGGCAATGTTCGTGGGGCCTGACGCTTACATTACTCCAAATTGGTACCAGACAAGAATTGACACTGGAAAAGTTGTGCCTACCTGGAACTATGTGGCGATCCATGTATATGGGCATCCTGTTTTCTTCGATGATAAGGATCGTTTGCTAGGACTCGTAACGCACTTAACAAATGTTCACGAGTCATTTTTTGAAAATCCTTGGAAGGTTGACGACGCGCCGCGAGACTACATCGAAGCTGAGTTGAAATCGATTGTGGGCTTTGAAATGCCGATCTCGCGAATCGAAGGAAAGTGGAAGATGAATCAGAATCGCTCCGATGCAGATCGCGAAGGGGTTATCCGAGGACTGGGCGAAATGCATGACGAGACTGCTGACCTCGTCGCAGCGGAGGTCAAAAAACGAAAGGATGAGGAAAAGAGAGGATAACGATTATTCGAAAGTCAGACTCAAGTTCTCTAGATCGTAGTCATTGAAGAGCTGCTCGTTTCTGTAACTGAACTCGAGGAGCTGCTTGTAGACTTCACAGTCGTGTGTTTGCAAGAGTCAGTGAAATCAATTGATAGATTGAATTCTCATTTCCAGTCGTTGGTGACGAAAAGCAAGACTCAACCATCGTAACCACTGCTGTATTTGTTGCAGGAAGCTCGCCCAGTTGAATTATCGTGTACCCCGTGGAGTTTAGCTGAGGCACGCTAGAATTACCGCAATCTGAATTTGATGTCGCAATTGAGGAGTTCGAGGTTGGAATCGTGACGTTATAATTAGTGACATCCATTGTTACGTTTCCAAGACTTATCGTTGTTTGATTGATCTCGGTCATTATCTGAGAATCTGATTGTGCTGCTGAAATCAAGCTTGAGTAAAGCAATGAAATTTCAAAAAATGTCATAAGTTCCGCAGCAGTGGATGTTGCGAGAGCACCAGTTATGGTGCTGTTCCCGGAGACAATCAGCGTCGCATTCCATGCCGGGTTAAAATAAATTGTCCCGGTCTGATTTTGCGATCCTTCTCCCAATGACTGAGCTCCGCTCATTGAAAGGCTCAATGCATAGTTCACTAATGTGAACTGAGTTCCGTTAATTACTTTAGTTCCAACTAGAGAGTACGACCCAAGAATTAGTTCGTTAAGGTTAACAGAACTCGAGTTTCCCAATAACGATTCATTGAGAGCTGAATGCACGTTGAGCCGTAACGACATTTGAGAAAAGTTTCCAAAAAGATCGCTAGTCAGACTTGATGGAAATTGGCCTGAAAGGATATTCAGAATGCCTGTTTGCGACTGAGTCAAACTGGATGTAGAATAAGTGCAACCACTTGCTTCAGAGGTAAGGATCGAAGTGAAAGATGACCCGATCGAAGTCTTGGTTGAAGAAAGAAACGAAGTTGATATAGTTGATGGTTGTGTATCGGAAGTAGATTTCAAGCTGGAACTAGTAGTTGTTGGACTCGTCGATTGAGTAGAGCTGTTCGATGAAAGCGACGTTGAGGAAGTCTCCGGAATAATAGTACTCGAAATCGATTCAGAGGCACTCCTGGTCTGAGTGAATGCATAGAAACCGCCGACTCCAGCCGCCACGACTATCAGCAAGACAACAAGGACAGTAACAACACTGGCAATCGCATTTCCGCATCGTCCGTAATGTTGCAAAAAGTCTCAATCAATTTTGTCATATTAGAGATTTACGAAAGACGTCGATTTTAGAAAAAACAAGGCCGTACTTTCCTGGAATCCGGCAATGATAAATGGATATATCTCGGAAATCGAGACCTTACGATTGCACCAAATTTGCCTGCTCTTTATAAAATGTGAAATATGTAAGACTTTGGCAGGAAATTTGCTTGCGCTCGGATCCCCAAGAAACTTTCATCGGTATCGATGTCGGGGGAACCTTTACTGATGTCATCCTCTACAACGCTAGTTCAAAGGAGACAAGAGTTATCAAAGTCTCCACGTCGCCTAGGAAAATCGAGGAAGCAATAATTGGTGCCCTCTCCTCGGAAGGCATCGATCCCTCCAGGACCAAGATGATGAGTCACGCCACTACAACTGCGACAAATGCTCTTCTAACATCTAGCAGCCTTGCGAAAACGGCTTTGGTTACCAACGTAGGATTCAGGGATGTACTGGAGATAGGTCGACAAAGAAGACCGGAGATTTACAACCTCTATAGCAAGAGGCCAACTCCGCTTGTCAAAAGACATGATCGTTATACAATTAAGGGCAGAATGCTTTACGATGGTAAGGAGCTAGAACCGGTACAAAAAAAGGAAGTTCAGCGTCTTGCGAGAAAGCTCACCCAGGAAAAATATGATTGCGTTGTTGTTGGGTTACTCAATTCTTACGCCAATCCCTCTCATGAAATTGCTGTAGAAAAAATATTGGCACGACAATATCCTGGTCGGATAATTACATCGAGCAGTGTGAATAACGAGTACAGGGAATACGAGAGATTCAGTACGGCAGTAGTGAACGCCGCCCTGATTCCACTAGTTTCAAACTATCTCGACAACCTGAGAAAGAGCCTGAATACCAAAGGTTTCATCGCCCCAATTTACATTATGAACTCCGATGGCAACGTTAGTTCTCTTGTACAAGCTTCAAAATTTCCAATCTCTATCATAGAGTCGGGTCCCGCGGCGGGGGTTCTTGCGTGTGCTGATCTGGCAAAATCACTTTCCATTCTTAAGGTGGCGACTTTTGATATGGGGGGCACGACTGCAAAGGCCGGCATGATTACTAACTACCAGCCAGACATTTCATACGAGTTTGAAGCTTCTGGATCTACCCATAGCGGAAGATCGATCAAGGGAAGTGGATATCCTGTCAGGTATCCATTCGTTGATCTAGCAGAGGTCAGCTCAGGTGGAGGAACTATTGCTTGGGTTGATGATGGCGGAGCATTGCGCTTAGGTCCAAAGAGTGCCGGAGCAGAACCGGGGCCTGCAGCCTATGGAAGAGGCGGAGTTCACCCCACAATAACCGATGCCAACATAATTCTTGGGCGTCTGAGTCCTGTCCATTTGCTTGGAGGCAAGATGAGCGTCCATCCTGAGCTAGCAATGAAAGCTATCTTAGAACATGTCGCCGAGAAACTTGCCTTAACAGCTAGCGAGGCTTCCCACGCAATCATTAGGCTGGTCAATCACAATATGGCCAGGGCAATTTCGATCGTTTCCGTTGAACGTGGACGCGATCCCAGAGAGTACACACTAGTTTCATTCGGCGGCGCAGGACCGCTGCATGCATGTGATCTAGCTGAAGAGATGTCGATTAGAAAAGTCATAGTGCCGCTCCATCCCGGACTATTTTCGGCATACGGACTACTGACGGTTGATCTCGCGAGGATGTTCTCTATTCCTGTAATGAGCACTAATCTTCAATCGTTGGATACAGTGTTCCATAAACTGAGGAAAGATTGCACGGACGTTCTCCTCAGCGAGAAACTGGACAATTTTATCTTGCATGAGTCTGTCGATCTCAGGTATCAAGGCCAATCATTCGAAATCAATCTCCCGTATCAGTCACCGGACGTGTTAAGGAATCTTTTCGATTCAAAACACAGGGAGCTCTATGGCTATTCATCGCCTGATGCGAATGTTGAGGTTGTTAATGCAAAAATAAAAGCTGTAGTACCAGTTCCGAAGATCGAGAGAAAGAGAGAGGAAATCGTTGCAAAAAGCATACCAAGAGAGAATGGAAATCGGGAAGCGTGGGTTTCCGGAAAAGATTCTATTGTTCCAGTGTATGTTCGTGAAGAGCTCTCGCCTGGAAATAGTGGTGTTGGACCGGCGATAGTCGAGGAATATGATTCGACGACTGTAATTAACAGCAGCTGGTCTTGGTTTATTGATGA
>DATNHH010000068.1:0-13381 GCA_035605055.1 Nitrososphaerales archaeon | reverse complement strand
AGTTACGCGGTTGATGCCGTGAGAGATCTTTCGCTTCCGGGCGCTTACTCGACCAGTGCTGAATTAACTTCCCTAGCAGTCATTGCGTTTATCGCGGTTATCACTTTGTCAGCGACGCTATACCTCTTCAGAAAGGTAGTAAGCTAGTTAGGCAAGTTTCCTGACTCTTGAATCACTTGTGATCGGACAGCTTACAAGCGAGGGCATCGTAGACCTCAGCATAATTCGGAACGCTCTCCAGTACCGAAAAACAGTTGACTGGGATGTTTTCGCTCCTCTTTCAAAACACTCGATGGAACGGCAAAAACTGACGGTGAACTCGTGGGGAAACTTTGAATGGCTCGCGGAAGAGACCAGGCGACATCTAGTGAGGAGAGAAGCAGGAAAATAGCTCTATGCCCTAAATAGACAACGTTCCGCAACGTTCCAAAATCTTTTAAGTTGAGGAACGATTTCCCGCGCTTGGTCATGCTAGCAACCGATCAGATAAACGGGAAGGAAATCGATCCTCAAGAGATTCTTTCGTTAAAGATTCTGGCAGATTCTCAGATTTCCTCAGATGGAAGCGCTGTAGCCTTTGTTGTTGCAGAGAACTTCAAGGAGGAGGGAACGCCAAAGCCAAGATCAAATATCTGGATTGCGATCGGTGATGGAGATGCACGACAGTTCTCAACTGGACAGAGGACTGATTATCTGCCCAGATGGTCGCCAGATGGTTCAAAGCTCGTATTTCTCTCGGACCGGAATGAGAGTGGTAAGTTTCAGATTTACCTTCTCGAAAGAGCTGGCGGCGAGGCGATTCAGCTTACAAACTTCAAAGACATTGGCGAGATCCTGCAAGTCGAGTGGTCAAGGTCTGGCGAGCGAATCGCTTTTTTGATTTACGACTCGGAGACTGACGAGGACAGGAAGCGATTGGTAGATTCCGGTGGCGCGATCAATTACGAGAAAAACCACAAGTTCGCGAGGATCTGCATCCTGAACGTAACCACAAAAATTGTGGAGTGGAAGACCGGGGGAAACTATCACATCTGGGAATTTGCTTGGTCGCCGGATGAAAATAGCTTCGCGGCTCTAATCGCAGATGAACCGTACGAGTGGTCGTGGCACATTTCTTCACTTGGAATAATCTCGATGGATTCTCCCGAGAAGCCGAAAATTATCTACACACCCAGGCCGAGACAGATCGCGCGCTTGCTATGGTCGCTGGATGGAAAATCAATCTATTTTATTTCTGCGATCTGGAGCGATCGGGGACTGGTTGCTGGAGATCTGTATTCGATCTCGGCTGTTGGCGGAACAGGTCCGGTTAATCTGACCAACGACTCGTTGGGTTCTGTTCACTATTTCCACTGGTACTCAAAGGAGGATTTGTTGATTCTGAGCGTTAACTGGGCGAAATCAAAGTTCACTTTTCTGAATATTGCAACTGGAAAATCTACAGATCTTTATGAGGGAGAAATCGGCTTGACCGATATTTTCCAGCCAAAGTTTTCCATTTCCACAAATCAAGGAAATAGGAAAATATCCGTCGTAAGGGAAGACCTCTCTTCTCCGACAGAAGTCTGGACGGCAGAAATCGATCGGCAGAAAAATACAATTGCATGGAGGCAGATATCGGAGCTTAACGAAGAACTCAGGGAAAAATACTCTCGAATGGGAGCAAAATCGATTGAATGGGAATCCTTCGATGGTGTGAAAATTCAAGGTTTTCTATATCTTCCCCAAAGCACAGAAAACAGATCAGAGACGTCACCACCGCTAATTGTGAATGAGCATGGCGGACCATCGATGGGCTACGGTTACCGCTTTGGGATGGAATCCCGATATTTCGCGTCCCACGGATACGCAGTCTTTCTTCCGAACCCCAGAGGCAGCGCGGGCCGCGGCGTCAAATTTCTTGAACTCAACCGGCGTAACATAGAGGGGGACGATTTCAAGGACATCATGGCAGGCATGGACTATTGCGAGTCGCGCGGCTGGGTCGATCCAAAAAACGAATTTGTTTATGGCGGGAGCTACGGGGGATATCTAGTTGCGTGGAGCGTTACTCACACCAATCGGTTCAACGCTGCGGTGATGGATTTTGGGATTGCAAATCTGCTCAGCTGTCACGGAATGGAGTGGAACACGTACTGGGAAGTGTTCGGTTTTGATATGGATCCCTACAAGCAGAGAGATCTCTTCGAGAAAAAATCTCCGATTTATTACGTGGAGCGTGTAAAGACTCCTACCCTGATAATCCACGGCAGGGATGATCCATGCGTTCCGGTTGCGCAGGGTCACGAATTTTTTAGGGCGCTAAAGGACCTCGGCGTCGAAACGCAGCTCGTCATCTATCCAAGGGAAGGACACGGTTGGTTGGAGAGAAGACACAGGATAGATTCTTGGCAGCGACATCTAGATTGGTTTGAAAAACACAAAAAGAGTACTGGAGCGACCACGGAGGGAAGATAGACTTGTTGAAAGCTGGTTCGACACTAAAGCCGGAATTCCTCAAGAAGAAACTTGATCTTGTTCGAAAAGAGATGCAGGATTCGGACATCGATCTCTGGATCACATTTACAAGGGAAGGAAATCCTGATCCTGTCTCGACAGATCTCGGACTGGAAAACTCAGTATGGAAAGCGGCAGCGCTCCTCGACGCTAGGGGAGGAATGAATGTAATAGTTGGTGGCCTTGACGCGGAAGCGGTCCGTCAGAGGGGAATCTATGACCAGGTCTACGGCTACGGAAAGGAAGGACACACTCCGAAGCTTGTCGAGTTTTTGAAAAAATCGAAGGCGAAGAAAATTGCAATTAATACAAGTGATGATTTTGGTTTCTCAGACGGCCTTTCTCCCGGAATGCTCGGATACCTCAAAAAATGCGTTCAAAGAGCCGGGGGGAAAAGAGAGCTTGTTTCCGCTGAAGATCTAATCATAACGCTAAGGGCCCGGTTGATCTCTGAGGAAATCGAGCTCATGAGAAAGGCAGTGGAGCAGTGCGAGGCAGTTTTCGGCGTCGCAGAGAAAGACATCATCAAGACAGGAAGGACTGACAAGCAGATCCACGAGATGTTTCAGGAGGAAGTTAGGAACAGGGGCCTTGAGCTTTCATGGGGAGAGGATCATTGTCCGGCGGTGGTTGTTGGAAACGATGTCTTCGGTCATTCTGGATATTCAGGACGTACGCTTGAAGGCGGAGATTTGATTCACTTCGACTTTGGAGTGAAATACGACGGGTACTGTAGCGATCTTCAGCGGGTATACTTTGTTGGAAAAAGTTCTCCTCCTGAATCAGTCCGAAAGCTGTTCAAGGCAACGAAAGATGCGACAGACGCTGGAGTGAGTGCGATAAGGCCGGGGATCAAAGGGTACATTGTTGACAAAGCAGTGCGCGATTCTGTAATAGCATCAGGATACCCGGAGTACCTCCACGGGACGGGTCACGCGATAGCACGCGCAACCCACGAGATAGGTCCTAACATCGGTCCGAGGTGGCGTGAAAGGTACGGCAGATCGATGGAGAAAAAACTTGCTCCCAACATGATTTTCACGATCGAGCCATCAGTCATGGGAAATGACGGGACAATGAACATCGAGCGGGAAATCCTAGTAACGGAGAAAGGGAAGGAATCATTTTCGACAGCGGAAGAAGAACTCTATCTCCTCGGCTAAACCTCTATCAGTTCTCTTGACAGAAGAGAGGGACTTACCGAAAGACGCCCCACCTTACTTTATCTATGGAATCAAAAATGAGTTTTCAAAGAAATGTTCGAAAAACTTTTCTCGCCGATCGAAATCGGTCCGATCAGAGTAAAAAATCGAATCCAGCTTCCTCCGCATTCACTCCACTATTTTGGGAACGGACTTCCGACCGACACACTCCTCGAATATTATTTAGAGCGAGCACGAGGAGGAGCCGGTCTTCTCGAGGTATCGCAAATTTACATCAAGTCTCCCACTGGAGTATTTTACCCGGAATGGGAGTATGACAACAAAAAAACGTGGCCGATGGTAAACAAGCCGGAAATTGTTCCGGGCCTAAAGAAACTCGCAGATGCCGTCCACGAGTTTGAATCTAAGATTTTCATGGAGGTCTCCGCGTGGACGTTTCTTTACGGACCGGTTTCAAGTATCCCGTTCGAAACTGGCGTCAACCTGAACGAACTGACGGTCTCAGATATTCGCGAGATCCAAGAAGGTTTTGCCGAAGCATCGAGGTACGTGAAACAGGGTGGATTCGACGGAGTGGATCTGCATGGGACCCACGGGGCGATGATTGAGCATTTTTACTCGCCAGTTATGAATCGACGCGAGGATCGATACGGCGGAAGTTTTGAGAATCGGATGCGATTTCTACTTGAGCTGATCGAGATCCTGAAGGGGACAATTGGAGATTCTCTGGCTCTCGGAATGCGTCTCTGTGGAGACGAACAGATCCAAGGGGGAGTCACTCCTGACTATGCTGCCAAGATAGCTGAAGCAGTAGACGGACGTCTCGACTTTATCAATGTAGATCGCGGTTCGATGTACAACTACGACGTTTTAGATCAGAACGCGCTACAGACCGAGCCGCTCTACTCTCCCGCTGGCTACGGAACATACATGTCCGAACCTATCATGGCGAGGGTGCAGAAAACCAAGATTGGACTCGCAGGAAGAATAACCGACGCTCTAGTTGCTGATACGATCCTCGAAAGAAACCAGGCGGATTTCATCGGAATGACGAGAGCCCTGATCGCAGATCCGTATTTCCCGAAGAAAATCTTGGAAGGCAAAGTGCAAGATGTCAGATCGTGCATTGGTACGCTTGAGGGATGCTGGGGGAGATCAGCTGCACATGATTACCCCATGAGATGCTCGGTGAACGCGGCAGTCGGGAGGGAAGCTGAAAGAGGAGAAGGTATGATACGGCGTGCTTCAGTCCGGAAAAAAGTTCTCGTGATCGGTGCCGGTCCGGCAGGTCTCGAAGCCGCGCGGGTTTCTGCTCTAAGAGGACATGAAGTTGTCATCTACGAGAAAGAATCGAAGGCAGGAGGGCAGGTGAATATCGGAAAACTCATTCCGGGTAGGTCGGATATTGCTTCGGTCGTCACGTGGCTTGAAAACCAGCAGAAAATGCTGAACGTCCGTATTGAGTACAACCGAGAGGTCCCACAGTCAGAAGAGGTTGTGAAGTTTCTCGTACAAGAGGAAGAAAAGGCTGACGTGATAATTCTTGCAACCGGTTCGGCTCCGATCAAGAGTGGAATCCAGATGATCTCATTCCAAGAAGTCCCCGGCTGGGAGGACGCAAAAGTTCACTCCGTTGACGAGATTCTTTCGAGGCAAGTCCAGATTTCAGGAAAGAGATTCCTAGTCGCTGATAGTACTCCCTACCTTCAGGGCCCAGGGGCGTGCCAGATGCTTGCAAGAAACGGGGCCTCAGAAATTACTTTCGTCACGCCCCAAACGGAAATCTCTCCCGAGATGAACGACTATAATCAGTTGATATTCACTGTTAGAAGCTTGCGTGAAAATCATG
The DNA here is from genome assembly GCA_035605055.1 of Nitrososphaerales archaeon. Taxonomy (GTDB): domain Archaea; phylum Thermoproteota; class Nitrososphaeria; order Nitrososphaerales; family CADDZS01; genus DATLTL01. The sequence continues at coordinate 7,873 of DATNHH010000068.1, read as the reverse complement.
TACGCGTCATGACGTATTCCTGGATCAGAAGAATTGACACACAAGGCGGGAAGAAAGTTGTTGTCTACGATATTCCAACGGGAGAGGAGACAACGATATCCGTGGACGAAGTAGTTTTCTATACCGGTCGAAGACAGAACAACTCTCTTCACTCCTTATTCAAGGGCGTTGTCAAAGAGGTTTATGCGATTGGAGATTGTCACATCGCAGGCGGCAAAATCGTGTCAGCAATAGACGATGGATTCAGCATCGGAATGAGAATTTGATCTAACGAAAAACTTGTAGTCGTCCTATCGAAGCTGCAAGAATCCGAATATTGAAGATACTAGCAATTGGATAGAGGTCTGAAAGTGTTATCAATCGAGCCATGAGTTGGAGGAGTCGCAAATGAGGGACTTTTCAGGAAAGACCGTTCTAGTAACTGGCGGATCGAGGGGAATAGGCAGGGCGTGCGTTCTTGCGTTCGCTCGCAACGGAGCAGACGTCGCGATAAATTATCACAAGAACGAAGAAGAGGCGCAGAAGGTTCTCGGAGAAGCGAGAGCTCTAGGAGTAAAGTCACAGGTCTTTAGGGCAGATACCTCGAAATCAAACGAAGTCAACAGTATGATCAAGGATGTCGTGGAATATTTTGGAAAGATTAACATCCTGGTCAACAACGCCGGAGTCTTGTCAAGGACTCCCTTCCTTCAGCTCAGCGAGAGCGAATGGGACTGGGTGCTTGATATAAACCTCAAGGGATATTTTCTAGTAGGTCAGGCGGTTGCAAAGCAGATGGTCGAGCAGAAGAGTGGAGGGGTGATCGTCAATATCTCGAGCAATAATCAGGAACGAGCTGCCGGAAATCTCGTGCATTACAACGTTTCCAAGGCGGGAATCGCAATGCTCATGAAAACGATGGCGTTTGAGCTTGCCCCCTACGGCATCCGGGTGAACAATGTCGCGCCGGGTCTGACCGAGACCGACATTAACAGGAAGGACATTGCAAACAAAGAGTGGAGAGAAGCGCGGATGGCCAGGATTCCGCTGAAGGTGATCGCAACGCCGGACGATATCACTGGAGCGGTCCTGTTTCTCGCCTCGGACGATGCGAAGCTTTCAACGGGACAGACGGTCTGGGTAGATGCGGGCGCGACGATCAGCTAGGTTCCAGCTGGTCCGATTCCCCAGAAGGAGTGCTAACTTAATTCTACCGCAGACTCGTCAGCACTCTTCTTCTCTTGCTTAGTTTCTTCGCTTTCGTTTGACGCTTCGAGCAACTCACGTTTCATTTTTATCAATCTGTATCTATTACCTGCATTCAATTTTTTTTCACTAGGGAAGTAACGATTTGGTGGCATCATTGAAAAGAGTTTACATTTGGAGATGAAAACTCTCGACACAAAGTCGAGGATTCTAAATCTGAATACAACGTCCCTTCTTTTCCAGATTGCTAAATGAAATGATAATTACAAATAGCGGATAGTTTACCTGCGAGTAACTCACTCAAAGTTCTGTTCAGTTTCCGAAACTATTTTTGGTTCTATCTTTTTGTTTGAGATACTCTTTTCTTGCAAACAGATAGAATCCGATATCGACTAAACCGACACCGCCAGAAATTAGAGTAGCACCATTCAAGTACGAAGTGTAAGAGCTGAAGAGATTAGCTCGAGAAGCAAGGAGTGCAACCACGGCAATCCCCAGAAATAGAAAAATCGAGAAGAAATAACCCTTTGTTCTCTTTTCTGCTAATTTGAGTTCTTCCTTTGAGTCTAGCATCAGGGATATGCTGAGAGATGATGAATTTAGAGTTTTTTCAGCGGCATGCACGAGTCAGGAATTTACATGTTGGGCACTAGTTCACATAACAGATAGAGCAATCAAACGGGCGCCGATCTCCTCCAAGTCGTGACTGGAAAAAAGATCATAATCACCATCCTCAGGATGAAGAGAAACGATAACTCGCAATACGTAAGTCATGTAATCCGTGGCTGATAGGAAGCCTCCTTTCGCTATCACCAATTTTTCAACCCGTCGCATCAGAGTAACCGGAATGTTGACAGCGACGTACTTGGCTTGAGCATTCATCTGGTTCATCGGCTCAAGCCAAGTTCAGAGTCTAGTTTGTGAATTGGTTCATTAATCCACGCTTTGACCTGACGCTGTCCTCGAGTCTCTGGAAGACCAGTCTATCGGCCACAAAGCCGATAACGAATATTACGATCATTATGGCAATAACCTGATTCATCTGCGCGAATTCGCTTCCATAGTACAGTAACTCACCCAGACCGACGGAGATCCCGAAGATCATTTCAGCTCCGATCAGAGCGTGCCAAGAGAACGACCAAGTCTGTCTGAGTGCAGTGACCATTTGTGGCATTGAGGCAGGGAGCATCACGCTTCTCAATAGAGACACTCTCCTCACGCCCATGTTCTTTGCAACCTTGAGATAAATCGGTGGGATGTTCCGAACACTGTTGTAGGTCGAGATCATCATTGAGAAGACCGAACTCATCAACATGACGAAGAGGAGTCCAAAGTCGTTCAGACCTATTATCAGAATTGCAAAAGGAACCCATGCTATGCTCGGAAATGACTGAAGACCCAGACAGAACGAGCTCATCATCTTTCCGAAACGTTGGAAATTGGCCATCAAAAGACCGACTAGCGTACCCAGGACAATCGAGAGGGTAAATCCAGCAACTAGTCTTTCGAGAGTTGCACTGACCGCCGAAGCTAGGGCACCATCTTTTGCGAGTGTCAAAAACCTAGCAAACGCCATCGTCGGAGACGGGAGCAGAAACGACGGATAGAACTTTAAATCGAATACTAGCTGCCACAGTCCCAGAAATGTTCCGATAGCTATCGCGATGTCAAGATACGTCGTGTAGCTGCGTTTCTTCTGCTTCTTCTGGCTAGACTGTGATTCTGACTGAACTATTTTCTGTTGGCTGTGATTTCTCCCCATCAAGGGTGATCTCCTCCTTTATTTCTCTCATAATCGAGTTGATTATTCCAATTAGTGCCGGATCTTCAGAATCGCGCGGTCTTGGCAGGTCGACGATATACTGCTGCTTTATCTTGGCGGGCCTGTGAGTGAAGACAATTACCCGATCGCCAAGCGAGACTGCCTCCCTGACGTCGTGGGTGACAAATAGAATTGTTTTCTTTGTCTTTTCGTGTATCTCCTGAACCTCATTCTGCAGAATCTGTCTGGTTCGAGCATCGAGTGCTCCAAATGGCTCGTCCATCAAGAGGATTCTGGGATTTAGGGCAAGCCCCCGAGCAATTGCCACCCTTTGCTTCATCCCTCCCGACAATTGGTGAACCCTCGACTGGGCGAATGGCGTCAATTCGACTAGTTCTATGTACTCGCTCGCGATCCTCTTTCGCTCCTCTTTGGAGATGCCTTTTTGTTTCAGACCGAACTCGACGTTTCCTTCAACGGTGAGCCAGGGGAAGAGAGACTCCTCCTGGAAGATTATGACGATGTCCGGACCGGTTGGCCCGATCCTGTGACCCTTTACCACAATGTCCCCGGAGTCGTAACTCTCCAGACCGGCGATGATGCTGAGCAGGGTGCTTTTGCCACAACCCGAAGGGCCGATGACTGTGACAAATTCTCCTTCCTTGACGTCGAAGCTCACGTTATCGATTACAGTGAGGTCGTCTTTGTTTGCACCGTCGTGATTTGGATGGCTCTTTCGTAACTTATCCACTTCGAGTATCTTGTCGGACTTCTCGCTCAGCATGTATGTCAATTTGGTTGCCCCTCCGTGTCTAGCTCGTAATTGTCGGAAGTCCATCCTGTTGCAGTACTTCGTTCAACAATGTCAGGTTGAAAAGGCCGTTCAAGTTAGGCGCTGAGGAACCGAGGAATCCAAGTTCGTAAGCATTCTGCGCTTGCTGTGTTACCGAAGCTTCCAGTGGATCGTAGGTGAACGATAGATACTGGGTTGCATTGGTGAATATGGTGGAGTTTGTCGGCGTGGTGGTTGTGAGGTTTGCGATCCGGTTGTCGATCAGCGTGCTTGCCTGTGCAGTATTCTTTGTGATCCAAAGAGTGTCGTTGACGTCAGCTGCGATGACTTTCTTGACAACGTCCGGATGTGCGTTCAGGAATGTTGTACTAACCACGAGTTCAGCCGTCGAGAAGTTTCCTCCTGGCCACAGACTCCTCTCGTCAAGAAATACATGGCAGTTCGCCTGGTAAATCAGCTGTGAGGCAGTTGGTTCTGGCACCCAGGCTCCGTCAAGCTTGCCCTGCGTCATCAAAGTCAGGATGTTCGAGTTCGAAGTATCGTCGATTGTCACGTTGGTTCCGACCACGTAGTGGTTTCGAAGCAGATACGATCGCAGAGCGATATCTTGGGTGTTGCCAAGCTGAGGCGCTGCGAATGTCTTTCCTGTGAAATTTTTGACTGAGGTAATTCCGTCATTGTTCCTTACTACGAACACAGCGCCACCGTTCGAAACTCCAGCCACGATCCGTAGAGCAGTCCCGTTAGACTGAATGAACGCATTTACCGCGGGACTAGGTCCCACGTAGGCCATGTCCAATTGATTTGCCAGAAGGGCTGTCATTTCAGTTGGACCAGCTGTAAAGAGAGTTGTTTTGATTGTTGTCGTAGGGCCAAGGTACCTTTGGAAGTCGCCATCCGACAATCCGACGATCGCCGGTGCGTGATTCAGGTTAGCAAAGTAACCTATCCTCACGAGGTTAATTGAATTGGTTGAATTCGAACTCGAAGTAGTTGTTGATGATGTGGATGTCGATGAAACTGTGGTTGTGACCGGAACGAGTGAGGTCGTAGTTGCAGTTGAAACTAGAGATTGTGTGCTAACTAGGGAGGTTGTCGAAACTAGCGATGTTGTACTCACCAAAGTGTTTGTTGTGGTGAGTGTCACCGTGCTTGCTTGTACTGTCGTAGTTTTAGATCCGAGACTTGTCGTGGCGTAAGCTCCGCCGACAATCAGCGCGATAATTATTACCGCGACTATAGCTATCATTGAGCTTTTCAAAACTTATCACGTAACAAGATTCCAAACTGTTTTCAACCCTAATTATAGATAATTAAACATGCAACAGATATGCAGCTGTTACATTCATTAATCGGAATTGAAGTCTTTTTTTGCGCATATTTCGGGCATTATTTCGATTATCGATATGGCCCTCGAAAAATCTGTTTGTAACCAATATTGGAGACTTTTAGATAATAGCGGAGTCAGATTTTGTTGTGAAACAAAGAATTACTCGTACTGCCCTAATTCAAACGAGATTTCTCGATCCTATCTGACTGTATTTTCTAGTTCTTGCCCTTCATCGACCCTGAGCTGGCAGTAACTGTAGAGAGCATCATAGAGCGGAAACTGAAGATTCATGTTTTCATTGTCGTCCGGCGCGATCATCCTGAATCCGGTCGCAGCCGCCTCGAGCCCTGCAGATTCCGGAGCCGAATCCGTTGGCCCCGTAACTCTGGCATCAGCCCCCCTGATTATCTTCGCCAGTTCCATTAGGGGCCTGTCTCTCAGGTTGTATTTCTTTATGAGAGCGTCAAAGGTGACGTGTTCCATTCCGTTCTCCGAGTAATGAGACAATTCAACTCCCGGAACGTCGAAAGGAATCGCGCCCTCGTTCTTCGCAATCTCCAAGACTTTTTCCTTCGGCGCAAAAATGAATTGTGCGTCCTTGTCGATGAATTTCCTGATCAACCACGGACACGCTATTCGGTCAACCTTTGCTTTCTCCCTGGTTACCCATCTCATTTTCGAATTATCTCGGTTCCATTTTGTCTTTTTTGGTTTTCTCAGAAGATTCTTGAAGGCGTTGGCTAAGTCTGAGCACTACAGCTCAATCATCAAGATGACGGTTGCATTCTCTTTCTCGACTATACCATTTTCAGAAACAATAGAGTGCACCGAGTCATCATTCACAAAGAAGAGGAAACCAACGTCGTCGCACCACTGTTTCGAATCAGAAATAATTCGACTCGTGTTGTCTGGTTGAACGTCTTTGAAAGAAATCAGGACCGTATTTTGATCAAGGACTGGAGCTGGCGTTCCTACTTTCACATCTCCCTTTTCAATAAGGTGTTTCAGAAGGTCGACAGCTTGCGCATCAGATTCTCTTGGTTGAACAATAATGTAGATCGACGTCAATGCGATCGAAGTGATATCTTCGTACTCATTTACGTTTTTCATCAAACAAGTCCATTACGAGCTGGGTATCTTTCCTCCAAAACTTTCAACCCTAGATTGTAAGTCTTCAGATAGAGTCGAAGGCTTTTTCGCCCCAGTCTGGGTCTTCCTTTTCCCAGGAACCCGATTGAAGGAGCGAACGTGATAAGGTACGGGACATCAATAGGCATACTGTGCTTTATTGGTCTGTTCTGGGTATCAAAGTAGTACGCGATGAAAGATATGGTCGCTCCCTCTCTAATCTACTCGCTGAATTGTTGGCAACCAGTATCACCGAAACGCATTTTTTAAAGAGTATTACTCGATGTAAGAAGTTTAACACTGATTATGGCTGAATTTGGGTCATGGCTAATATAGCACATCACGGCCCCGCTCTCCAAGATGGCATCATGACCGAGAGACTCATCGAGTCTGAAAAAGTTTCCAGTCTCGGGCTCTCCTCCGGTGAGAAGATCAAGGTTCTCGGAATTTTTGCGTCAATAATTTGCGCGACCGTTTTAGGGTTTATCGGTTCGACGATTATTGGTAACATGTCAGTCGTACTTGCTGGATTGGGGGTTGTTGCATTCGTCTTCGGGTTGCGCCATGGAGTGGACGCGGATCATATTGCAGCGATTGACAACACTACAAGGAAGCTGATGCAGGAAAGGAAGAGACCTCTTACTGTCGGCACCTGGTTTTCTTTGGGGCATTCCACCATTGTTGTTGGTCTGATAGTTGCCTTGGTTCTGTCGACCCGGGCTGTCGCAGGCGTGATACCCGCCCTTCAGAGCACTGGCGTTGTAATTGGAACGGCGGTATCTGGAACGTTTCTGTGGTTGATCGGTCTGATCAACGTCGTTATCGTACTAGGAATCTACAAGATCTACAAGCAACTCAGGACGGGTCAGCTGAATTCCGAACAGCTCGAGGAGTTGTTGAACAAGCGTGGATTCCTCAATCGCTATTTCTCTCCCCTTTTCAGGATAATCAGAAAGCCCTGGCAGATCTACCCCATCGGCCTGCTTTTTGGGCTTGGCTTTGACACGGCTAGCGAAGTTGCCCTAATTGCTATAAGCGTGGGGGTCGGGGTGTCTTCCTCTGTCCCGCTCTGGATGATACTGATACTCCCCTTCATGTTCACTTGCGGAATGGTCCTCGTGGACACTGCTGATGGAGTAACGATGCGAATGGCTTACGGTTGGGCATCGCTCAAACCGATTCGGAAGATTTACTACAATCTTACTATAACGATAATTTCAGTCCTGGTTGCCTTTCTCGTAGGAGGGGTAGAAGTTCTGCAAGTGCTTTCGGGAGAGCTCAACCTAACAGGAGTATTTTGGAACTGGCTCAACACTCTGGATTTTGAGACACTAGGTTATGGGATAGTTGCAGTCTTCATAGTATCGTGGTTTGCCTCGATTGCAATATACAAGTTCAAGAAAATTGAAACCACAAGATTCCAACCATAATCTATACAACCTATCACAGGGTTGCTCTTGATCCATTCAGAGTTTTAGTCTCTACGGGTTTTCCTCACATTGAATTATCATCTTGATCCCCTTAATTACATACTTTGCAAGAGAAACTAGCTGTGATAAGGCTAAGCAAAACCACTAGAAACTAATTCAAATTACCCACTCTTCTCTCTGGACAGCTCGAGACTTGAACCCAATCTTTTCGATTGGATAGTGGACGTTGCCATAGAGACCGGCTT
>DATNHH010000067.1:0-5994 GCA_035605055.1 Nitrososphaerales archaeon | reverse complement strand
CCTTGCTGAAGAATTGTTGCGGCAGGATAAGGAGGTTGTTTGCATAGACAACCTTTCCAGGGGAAGATATGAAAATCTGGAATCAGCACTGAAATCGAAGAGCCTCAAGTTTGTCAAAGGGGATCTTACTTCAAAGGAATTCGCAGATTCAACTATCCGCGATGCGGATTTGATCTACCATCTCGCTGCAGTGAATGGGACGAAGTACTTCTATGAAAAGCCCAGGTACGTAATCGAGACAAATTTCAAAACGACTGAGAACGTCCTTTCTGCCGCAGCGAAAAACGGAATAAAGAAGATTGTTTTCTCATCGACATCAGAGGTCTATGGACTTCAAAGTGTTTTTCCAACTCCTGAAACTGCCCAGCTAATATTTGATCTGCCTGAAGTCACGCGTTGGTCGTATGCTGTTAGCAAGCTATGTGACGAACACTTGTGCTACTCTTATGCGAAAGAGTTTGGAATCTCGGTTTCCTGCCTGAGAATATTCAACACGTACGGCCCGCGGTTGTTAGGAACACCGTACGGCCAGGTAGTGTCGATATTTATCAAGAACGTGTTATCCGGAAACCAAATTGAAATCTTCGGCGATGGTGAACAGACTCGATCTTTCTGCTACGTGTCAGATACAGTCGACGGAATGATTAGTAGCGGTAACCACACCGTCAACGGTGCAGAAGTATTCAACATAGGCAACGAAAGAGAGATATCGATCAACCGACTTGCCGAAATGGTTATTTCAGCATGCGGCCGGTCGCCTCGTGACGTGAAAATTATGTACTTGCCATCTCTTGAGGGTGACTCGCTTAGGCGGTTGCCCTCGCTTAGGAAGGCTCGCAAGATTTTGAACTACGAGCCAAGGGTTGGATTGGAAAAAGGTTTGAAGCTGACAATTGACTGGTTTAGGGCGCAGTTCAAATGAAGGCCGTTGTGCTGGCTGGAGGATTAGGAAGCAGACTTCGCCCGCTCACCTACATAATGCCCAAAGCAATGCTCCCCGTGGCGAATAAGCCAATCTTAGAGCATATTATCGAATTCTTGAAAAAGTATGATATCAAAGAGGTGATAGTGGCAACAGGCTATTTGGGGAGAATCATAGAGGACTATTTCAAAGATGGTAGCAAGTGGGGAGTGTCTATTTCCTACACAGAGGCTCGACCTCTCGGGACGGCGGGACAGCTTAGGACTGCAGAGAAGGAACTCTCTGAGACCTTTCTCGCAATGAACGGAGATATTCTCGTGGATGTAAATCTCACATCGATGAAGAAACAACACGCTCGATCCAGCGCTATTGCAACCGTCGCGGTTAAGGAATACCAATACAAGCTGAAGTATGGAATCCTTGAGTTCGGATCAGACAACGTAGTGAAGAAATGGTTCGAAAAACCGACTCAGTCTTCTTGGATGAACATCGGACTCTATGTAATGGAGCCAGAAATTCTGAAGAACATACCTGCAGAGAAAACTTGCAGTCTAGAGTATGATGTGTTTCCGAAAATTATAGCAAGGGGACACAAGATGAGCGCGTTCAGGACGAAAACTGATTACCTAGACATCGGTGATCTCCAGAGTCTTGACGCAGCGAATCAAGATACTTCAGGAAATCAAGCCTACGATGCGTAGGTCTGTCCGCTTGCGTCCGTTGCCACTAGACTCGTTTCGGCCGTTCTAGCAAAAATATTAGATTAAGATGTCACACTTTCATAATTCTTTCAAGAATCTCGTATGAAATATTTCCGCCTGAAACGATTGCAACTGATCTTTGAGTCCGCTCCTCGATATTTTCCTTCCGCGATTTCATCAGACCTGCGAATGCCGCGGCTCCCGACGGCTCGACCAACACATGCTCCTGCTTGATCAGTTGTCTTGTCGTGTCCAAAATTTCTTCGTCGCTCACAAGAAGTATTCTGTCCACATACCTTTTCACGAATTCAAAAGTGATGTCGCCAGGTCGTCTGACTGATAGTCCATCTGCGATAGTTCTGCTTTCCTTGATTGTTGTAATCTCGTGTTTTTGAAACGATTCGAACATTGAAGGAGAACCCTCTGGCTGGACTCCAATCACCTTTACTCGGCCTGACGGTCTTTCAAGCTTAGCGGCGAGAGCAACACCCGATATGAGGCCGCCGCCACCGATAGGCACGAAAATATTTTCGACGTAAGGAACGTCCTCGATCAGTTCGAGGCCACAGGTCCCCTGGCCGGTGATAATTTCAAGATCGTTGAAAGGCTGAATGAATTCGTATCCCTCAGATTTTTGGATCTCGTTTGCCTTCCGCTGTCTCTCATCCTGTTGTTTACCGAAAAGGACGATCTTTGCCCCCAGCGACTTGATCCAAGCTAGCTTTTCTGGAACGACATTTTCAGGAAGAACTATTGTCGCATCAATCTCAAGTTTGTTAGCAACATAAGCTACTGCTAATCCATGATTACCGGACGACGCAGTAATGACACCATTTCCCAATCTATCCTCGGGCAGAGACAAAATCTTGTTTGCCGCGCCGCGTATTTTGAAGGAACGTGTAGGCTGAAAACATTCGAGTTTCAACCAGGCGGATGCTTCTGAATAGGACTTGTAAGTCGGAGTCCGGTAGGCATACCCATGTATCCTGGCAGTCGCTTTAGAAATATCAGAAAGTAAAATTCGATTTTCAAGACTCAATTTTTTTTCTCTCCAAATCAGCGTCTGAACTTTGTTCCAAATTTCTTGAGCGCGGCGTCGCAAATCGGATCTGGCAATACTTCAAGCGGTACAGCGAACATTACAGTTTGGCCAGCCAGAGGCATTGTGAGCAATCTGTACTTGTCACTAACCACTGCTGTAAATCTAATGTTGCCCAACTCTTTTGGAAGCGCGTCGGACAAACCTTGGATAACTAGAGCCTTAATTGTCACCAGAGAATTAACTGGAAGTTTAGCTTCCTTTCCTCTTTCAGACTCTGCATAACTTACGACTCGTCCTGCATCATCGAGAACCGCACATCTTAGAATGTCCGGGCTCAGTGCGAGAAACTCATTCGCATCCAAGATCGTTGCTGGAACCCGATTTCTTTGCCACTATTAATCCTTGACTTGGCAGAAGATCGAGCTCGTTCTGACAAATCAAGACAAAAACAACAACAGAATAAAGTCAAAATCACATTTTGAAAGGAGAGCGATAAAAGCAAAAAGCCAATACGCCCTATAGATATCCCTCGTCTTCATTCAGAAAAGGCAAAAGCTTCTTCAGTCTTTCATGGTTAGCGAGCCCTTCGTTCCATCTTTCCGGTACTGCAGCCTTGCTACGCTTATCAACATTCTTAGCCAATTGTTTCACTATACTCAATTCACCTCTCTCCTGAAATAATTATTTAGGCCAAAATAACCATAAGCCTTTATTATAGAGTCTATAGAAATGATAGTAGAATATATTGTCTATATACGTTGTCAATATAGACACACCAAATATATGCTTGAATACTGAATCCGAATAGAGTATTGAGGAAGTAGATAATTTCCTAATGAATCATCCACAACAACAGCAAGAGGAAGAAGAAAAAGTGGAAGACGCCCGAGACATTGATATCGCTCAGCAAGGAAGCCAATCGAAATCAAACCGAGGAGAAACGCGTCGAGTTCAACTCACTGGTGGTTCGACTCTGGTAGTCTCTCTACCCAGTGACTGGGCAAAGGGTGTGGGACTGAAGGCTAAGGACGAAGTATTCATGGTACCTCAGACGGACATGTCCCTCTTAGTCATCCCCGGTACTAGAGTCGAGAAAACACCCGAAAGGGTAATAGAGATCACACAGAAAGAGGATGAAGACGAGATTCTTAGGGCGTTCATAGCTTATTACGTTTCAGGATTTGATGTGGTCCGTCTAAAGTTCAAGACGCCGCAGCCAGAACTAAGATCAAAACTGAAGGCCCATATTCGCCACAAACTGATCGGAGTGGAAATTGTTGAAGAAACAACCGACAATATCCTCGCTCAGTGTCTTCACGGAAACGTTGATCTGCCGCTAAAGAAGGCGCTTAGTAGGATGGCCATCATAACAAGTTCAATGCAGTTTGATGCGGTAAAATCCCTTACAAACAGCGATACTGCGTTAGCTGCTGAAATCATTGATCGTGACGATGAGGTTGATCGATTTGCTCATTTCATATCGAGACAGCTAAACCTGGCAGTTCACAATAGAGTTATGATTCAAGAGATTGGTCTTGCAACTGCGCAGGACTGCATGAACTATCGGATGATCGTGAAAAGTATTGAGAGAATTGCTGATCATGCTGCTCAGGTCGCCGGTTCTGAAATCCTGTTGGACCGCAGGAAGATATCTCCGTCTTTGAACGAACATATCATGAAGCTTAGCAAGCTTTCAAGTGAAGTTTACGATAATGCCCTAAGGGCAGTCCACAGTGGCAGCAGTAAGATGGCGAACGATGCCATATTGAAACTAAAGCAGGTCGCCAAAGAAGAAGAGCTAGCGACGGGGGAACTGATATCTTCGCGGTTGGACAACAAGGCAGTAATCTCCTTGAGGCTTGCTCTGGAGAGTCTTAGAAGAATAGCAGAATACTCTTCCGATATATGTGAAATAGTCGTCAATATGATGGTAGGATCTCCACTATAGAGAGCCTACTGTTTGGACATTTCCTTTTTCTCGGAAGCTAAATATACCTTGTAGCATTCTGGATTATCGTAGACGTGATCCAGATATTCATCCGGAGTGTACTCTTTGTTGCATGCTTTACACAGCCTCAAACCAGTCGTCACCGGCTTCGTTGTGCGGTCGTTTCTGCTGGACACTAGATTCGCCAATCCTGTGAATGCGTACCAAATCGAGGCTCAGCTTCTTTAGAGTTGCTGTAGAATTTTCAATAATAGTGTCTCATTCATAAAATATCTATAAAATTGCGTTGTATTTGGGAATTTCGACGTGTAACATTTGCAGAATCGGTCAGGTGTGCAACCTTCTATTAGGATAAGTCTCATTGAGTAAATCCTGGAGCAAGGTGTATGCGATGTTTCCTCCGCTAATTACGAGTCCCATCTTCTCTCCAGGTTTTGGTTTGTAAGCGCCGCTCAGCAATGCGGCTACAGGCGAAGCGCCCGAAGGTTCAGCCAAGATATGCGAGTCAAATAGGAGAGACCTTACCGCATCTTTCATTGATTCGTCGGAGACCAGCACAACGTCACTAACGTATTTCTTGCAAATCTCAAAGTTAATTTTTCCGATCGTCTGACCCAAGAGGCCATCGGCGATAGTTTTTGGTTCCTTTACTGTAAACAGTCCCTTCCTCTTGATCGATTCATACAATGATGGCACACCAGTCGCTTCCACTCCAATCACTTTGCAATAGGGCAAAGTCTCTTTGATCGCGGTAGAGATCCCGGATATCAAGCCGCCTCCTCCGACTGGAACGATGACTGTATCAAGGTCCTTCCTCTCCTCCAGCATCTCAAGGCCACAGGTGCCTTGACCGGCGATAATCGATGGGTCGTCAAAGGGGTGTATGAAAAACCTTCCAGACTCTTTTGATATCTCTCTTGCTTTTGATATGATCGAGTCTGAAGTCGGCCCGTCTTCGATAACTCTTGCTCCAAAGAGCTTGATCATTTTCACCTTGTCTGGATTGGCTCCCTTCGTAACGACCACCAGACAATCGACGCCTAACGTTTTCGCGGCGTAAGCAACCGAAAGGCCATGGTTACCCGATGAAGCGGTGACTACTCCCATTTTCTTGAATGAAGAAAGGTTTTCCAGTTCTATGTTGAAGGCTCCTCTGATTTTGAAAACGGCAGTTGGCTGGTAGCATTCCAGTTTCAGAAAAACATCTGCCCCAAATCGTTGGCTGAGGTGTAAATTGAGATAAAATGGCGTCTTGAATACGTGATTCCTTATTCGATCACGCGCCTTTTCCACGTCGGAAAGTGAGATGATTGTGCTTGGCGAATTTTCGGATTTAATTGACAAAAAATTGAAGTCTCTCGAATCTATCATGAATCTTCAA
>DATNHH010000066.1:0-9848 GCA_035605055.1 Nitrososphaerales archaeon | reverse complement strand
CGAAGATTCTCGGGTCTTCAGGTCAGTTCTGATACAAATTCGCACACTTTTTGAATAAGACTATCACAAGACTAGGCTTTGTCCTCAATTTTCTCAATTCTGGAGCGTCTCTCATTGACAAGCTTCTGGTATGTTTCTCGGAGTTCAACCTGGGTCTTCCAAGTCATGCCAAATTCGTCACTGTAGGGACACAGTTCGTCCTTCAAAGGCAACATTAGGTCTTCGTCGAAAACAACGGGGTAAAGCTTGCATCCCTCAGGTCGATTCTTGTAGATCGTGCACTGCTTTCCGTCATGAAAGACGCACCTGCCGGCACTGCTATTCCTAAGGACTTTGAAACCATCGGAGCCTGAGGCGAAAAATTGTTCTTTGAAACCTAGTCCAGCTATTCTCTTGACATCCTCTTCCAAGAGCAGCATCTGGGTGTCATAACAGCAACTGACGCAATGATGACTGTTGCATATATTCTTCAAAGAGCCCAACACCCAATAGCCGCGTTTGAAAAAAGTATTGAAACTTACTTAAAGAGTGCCTGTGGTGTTCATGTATTAGAAAAGCTGAGGACCGATTCATGAATTATTTAGGAAGACTACTAATGTTTGCTTCGAGTTCTAAGAATCGGAAGTGGTAGCGATTCTTTGCTCCGCATGATTTCTTGGTCGAGTACTTCGTACGCTCTCGGAGCATCTGCCTTGTTGACAAGGATGATCGCATCTTCGTCAATGTAAGACTGGACGACATTAATCCCCTTCCGATACAAAAGTTCGGAAATGAAGACAGCAAATCCTGATTCTCTAACTGCAAGAGGTGAAAGATGAAGAGTTAGTCTTGACAATCCTAACCGTTCGCTTGAGATCCGTGATTTACCCAATCCGGCCCGTATGACCGATTTGTACTCTTTTTCCTCCGCAACTAATTTGATGAGATTCGAGGATTTGAAAAGATCGAGTGGCTCTTCGAGCTGAGAAGAAATCTCTACGATTTTTTTCATTACACTAGTAAATTCAGCTTTGGTTGGCCGGATTGTTATGTCTGCAACGTTGCTGGTAAGTGTTATCGTGGCATCTCGTAGAACGTCAGACGGGGGCAATCTCCTCTCTTCCTTCAGAGTGTCAGAATAGCGCTTTATGGCAACGACTAGCGTGTTTATTGTTGTACTTCTACCCGTTGTTTTTTCGACCTCCAGTTTGATGACGGCGGCGAGTGCGTGATAATTAACTATCTTAAGCTTCAGGCAGGTGTAAATCGCTTGATTATGAGTAACAATTGATTCTACCGCTACTGGGACGGTTGTGTTGTTGTGGGCCAAAATGTAGGTGAATCTTTATGTCAATAGTTCAACGTAATATGTAAGTATTGTTGTGCATAGACGTATATACTAAGTAATAGATATTACATGCAGTCGAAATTTATATGAAAGCAGTCCAGCCAAGAAAAACCATTGTCGCGAAGAAGAATATTACTTTTAGCAAGAAAAGCAAGTCTTTGAAGACCAAGTCAGTGGTCCGACGATCGAAGTAGTTGTGTTAACAAATGGCACAACAGGCATCGTATGCGACAACTGAAGGCGGCCAACGCGTTCTAATTTTGAAGGAAGGAACCTCCGAAAACCGAGGTAGAGATGCTCAGAGGAATAATATTTGGGCTGGCAAGGAGATTGCGCGACTCGTTAAATCGACCTTGGGTCCGCGAGGCATGGATAAGATGCTCGTAGACGGAATGGGAGACGTTACAATAACAAACGATGGAGCGACGATTCTCAAGGAAATTGACGTTCAACACCCCGGCGCAAAGATGATCGTCGAGATATCAAAGACAATTGATAACGAAGTGGGTGACGGAACGACTTCGGCAGTTGTACTTGCGGGTGCTCTACTTGAGAACGCTGAAGAATTGATCGACAAAGGTGTTCATCCGACTGTCATAGTCGATGGTTACAGAAAAGCCGCAATTCAGGCTCAAAAGATTCTCGACAAGATTGCGGTCAAGGTAACTCCCGACGACAAAGAAACACTTGTGAAAGTCGCTAAGACGAGCATGGCTTCCAAGCTAGTCTCAAATGATAGCGAGGAATTGGCTAAGTTGCTCGTGAATGCTCTTCTCCAGGTTGCAGAAAAGACTCCTGAAGGAAACTACGTGGTGGACATAGACAACGTCAAGGTCGAAAAGAAGGCAGGAGGCTCAATCAAAGATACTAGCTTCATCAAGGGCATCATCCTGGATAAGGAAGTAGTACATTCGGGCATGCCGAAGCGGATCGAAAAAGCAAAGATCGCTCTGGTTAATTCTCCTCTCGAAATAGAAAAAACAGAGTTCGATGCAAAGATCGAGATCAAAGATCCATCGCAAATCCAGCAGTATCTCGACGAAGAAACTCGGATGTTGAAAGAAATGGTGGAAAGGGTTAGCAATGCGGGAGCGAACGTACTCGTTTGTCAGAAAGGAATAGACGACATTGCCCAGCATTACCTTGCAAAATCTGGAATCCTAAGCGTACGACGAGTAAAAGAATCCGATATGACGAAGCTGGCAAGGGCAACCGGCGCGACTGTAGTAACTGGTCTTGACACTTTAAGCAAGACAGATCTCGGAGAAGCTGGTCTAGTTGAGGAACGGAAGATAGAGAATGACAAATGGACATACATCGAAGATTGCAAGAATCCAAAAGCCGTAACCATTCTAATCAGGGGAGGTAGCCAACGAGTTATCGACGAAGCCGACCGCGATCTGCACGATGCGATCATGGTGATCAAGGACGTTCTCGAGAAGCCTGGAATCGTCGGGGGTGGCGGCGCAGTTGAAGAAGAGATTTCCTATCGACTCATGAAATGGAGCAGCACACTCCAAGGAAGAGAGCAGCTCGCTGTAGAGAAATTTGCAGAATCACTCGAATCAATCCCGATAACGCTCGCCGAGAACGCAGGCTTTGATCCACTAGACATCAGAGTTGAGCTCCGGGAAAAACATGGAGATACAAACAACACCTGGTTTGGAGTAAACGTACTCGGCAGTGGCGTGGTTGATCTATTCAAGAGGGATGTAATTGAGCCAGTATCCGTGAAGGAACAGATGATCAAATCGGCGACGGAATGCACGTGCATGATACTGAGAATCGACGACGTAATTGCTAGCAGTAGATCTTCGATGCCTCCAGCTGGAGCCCCGCCTGGAATGCCAGGAATGTAGAAAAGGAAGTAGCTATCCAAAATGCCCATTATCGTAGCATTAAGCGGGGAATATCTTCTCGATTGCGACGACGCAGTAAAGCATGGTATTCCAAAAACCAGAGATCAGTATCGTCACTTCAACGCAAAAGAGGACCAATGGCAATACTGGTCGAAGCTTTCGTACGCCGGAAAAATTGGAATTTCATCGCAGCTCGTTAACAACGGTAAATGCGTGCTCTGCTCAATCGATGAAAAAATAGTCTCCAAAAGGAAGAAATCGCTTGGAGTCTGATTCTTCCGCCTCATCCGCTAACCAGGCCGCATCAGAACAAGAAGACGCTAGTTTCGATTCTTACACGGTCAAAGTTTCCAGGATGAAAGGTTGGAGACTCGCAGGTGAGTTAGCGACTCAACTCGAGAATTTCGATGACCTGAAGTCTGAAATCGGTAATGATGCCGAGGCATCTCAAGACAAAACATTAGAGCTGAAAAACACATCCAGGCGTATCGAGATCGTCACGAAAGAGAACTCGAAGAGGAAAAAGTACTGATGGCACTTCAAGAAGCACTACGCAAGGAATTAGGAACAAACCCGAAGGCCTACATTCAAGAAACGGTTGAGAGGATTGATAAGATCATTGAGGCCTTGAATTCAGAACAACTCAGCAAGGCTGAGAGATCGAGCGTTCAACAGTATAAGGAAAAGCTTAGCGCTCACACGCGAAAGACGTTATACGAATTGATTGCAATTCTGTAAGATTTTCTGGACTAACAAACTGCATCATTCATTAGTCATAGGGAAGGTGTTTATCTTGGATTATACCGTGCAAATACAAGATGTACCCCACAGAAGAAGCGGTTAAGCCGATGATTAGCAAAGAGACTTCATTGCAATCCAGCGTTGATCACAATTACATTGCTTGTCTCGAATGCAGGTTCAAGGGGACCTGGCAATCAGACTCGGAGGGACGTTACACCTCAGTGGGGGAGGACTCTGAACTTCGAATCATCAGGCTGGATGGAGCCAAGAAATACTTAGCTTTCAAAAGTGGTGCTCGAGTTTCCTTGATATTCCCGAACGTTGTATCCTACGAACAGACCGACGTTGAAGAAGACATTAACATCGAGGATCAGTCCACCTGATATCAGTAATCTAAATCCCGTTCCTTACTCCCAGTAATTGCTCCAGTTGATGCGGATTGTCTAGTCAATATTTTCACAGAATTGTTCGATTATTTGAATAGAATACGAAATCCGGTGTGGAAATACCTTTGAAAGGAATGAAAGACAGTAATAGTGGAGAATAGAATATCTCTAGCAAGGAACTCTGTTTAATTTGGATACTCAGGGAGTTGCATTGAAGGTCCTCGAGGCCTATACTCGAGACGTGGGCCGAGGGGTCATAAGGCTGGATTACGATGCGATGGACTCACTTGAGGCTTCGACCGGTGATGTTGTCGAGATCAAGGGAAAAAGAAGAACTGTAGGGAAATGCTTACCGCTATACCCTTCCGATGAAGGCAGGGGAGTCGTCAGAATCGATGGTCTTCTGCGTAACAACTCTGGAGTTGCAATCGGCGACTCTGTAACTGTAAGAAAGATCAAAGCTCCGCCCGCGGAAAAGGTCATGGTCTCGCCGCTTGAAGCAATTCCTCCAATCGACGAAAGATACCTTGCTGACGCCTTGGAGAGCGTTCCAGTCACAAAGGGTGACAATATTATGATTCCATACTTTGGAGGTCGGTTGACCTTCCAGGTGCAGAGTGTGAGCCCCCCTGTTGAAGCTGTTTTGATCACCCAGAGAACCATTTTCGTTATTTCTGAAAAGAGCGAGGCTATGCGTGGGGTTCCACAGGTAACGTACGAGGACATTGGTGGAATGAAGGATGAGATCCAAAAAGTAAGGGAAATGATAGAGCTTCCGCTTCGCCATCCTGAAATCTTTGAAAAGTTAGGCGTTGAAGCTCCGAAGGGAGTTCTGCTTTACGGTACTCCGGGAACTGGAAAAACATTGATTGCGAAGGCCGTGGCTAACGAGAGCAGTGCGCACTTTATCAGCATCTCAGGACCTGAGATCATGAGCAAGTTTTATGGAGAGAGCGAAGCTCGCGTCAGAGAGATCTTCAAGGAAGCCAGAGAAAAAGCACCCTCGATTGTTTTCATAGACGAAATCGACAGCATTGCCCCAAAGAGGGAGGAAGTAACTGGCGAAGTTGAAAGGAGAGTCGTCTCCCAACTTTTGGCTTTGATGGATGGTCTGGAAGCGCGTGGAAAGGTTATCGTGATCGCGGCGACAAATCGCCCCAACGCCATTGACCCTGCGTTGAGAAGACCTGGAAGATTCGACAGGGAAATCGAGATCAAAGTTCCCAATAAGAAGGGAAGGTCTGAGATTCTTCAAATTCACACGAGACACATGCCGCTTACATCGGACGTTGATCTTGAAAGGCTGTCCTCGATTACCCACGGGTTCGTCGGTGCTGATCTGGAAGGACTCTGCAAAGAGGCTGCAATGAAAACTCTGAGGCGAGTTCTGCCCGAGCTGAAGCTACAGGAAGACAAATTGACTCCGGAATTTCTTAACAAACTTCAGGTAACAAACGATGATTTTCAGTTGGCTCTCAAGGACATCATGCCCTCTGCGATGAGAGAGGTGTACATCGAAACTCCGGATGTTCGATGGGCAAACATTGGCGGGCTGGTCAGCACGAAAAAAGAGTTGCAGGAAGCTGTTGAATGGCCATTAAAGTATCCAGATCTTTACAACACTATCGGATACAGCATGCCAAAGGGCATACTTCTCTATGGCCCTTCAGGAACTGGCAAGACGCTGCTTGCGAAGGCGGTAGCAACCGAGAGTGAAGCAAATTTCATCAGCATTCGCGGGCCTGAGCTTCTTTCGAAATGGGTTGGCGAATCTGAAAGAGGCATAAGAGAAGTTTTCAGACGTGCCAGACAGGCTTCTCCATGCGTAATTTTCTTCGATGAAATCGATTCCCTAGCACCTATTAGAGGACTAGGAGGAGATAGCCAGGTATCAGAGAGAGTCGTGAGTCAGCTACTCACTGAGCTCGACGGAATTCAATCACTTTCGGGTGTCGTTGTTCTCGCAGCAACTAACAGAATGGATATGGTCGATCCGGCATTACTTAGAGCTGGGCGTTTTGACAAACTACTTTTCATTCCGCAGCCAGATCGAAATGCCAGACGGCAGATTCTAGAAATCCACACTCAAGGTAAACAGATCGTCGCTGGTATGGAGTTAGACAGACTTGCGGAGCTGACTGATGGACTGAGCGGCGCAGACATTACAACCGTTGTCAACACTGCTGTATCGCTCGTTCTCCAAGAGTTCATCTCGGCTTATCCAAAGCCTGAAGACGCAAGGAAACATGTCTCGGAAGCAATCGTCAACATGAAACATTTCGAGGACGCGATAAGGAAGGTACGTTCATCGCGAGACGGCAAACCTCCGGAAAGGGTCGCGGTTTCATACTACCGCTAGTCTAACGGGTCACCGACTCACACTTTCGGTGCAGCGTGGAGCTTTCCGTCCGAGGAATGGAAGCAGAGCTTTCCCTGCTCGGTAGTTGTGGTTTATATCTTGCGATATCGAGTAAAAAACTAGTCAAGTATCATGTCAAACAACAAGGAAGCAGACATTGCTCAGAGGCTGAAATTCTACAACGAGCCAGATGTAGTGAAGGAAATATCGAAGAACGGAGTACCAAAAACTAGGAAAGCGATGGAAGCGATGATTTCGTCAGGTAGCGTGGGAAAGTTGCCCTCTGGTGTAACCCAACAGCTCATTGATAGTCTGGGTTTTGTTGTGTTTGCCGTTCACCCTCAACAAATTAACGTAAGGGACAATGCTAACGGAAAAATAATTGCCGTGATCAATAGATAGATCGTCTGCATACTACATTCATGTAAAAGTAAGTACGATTGGAAATGTTTGTCAAAATCGGTAATGTCGTTTTCGCAAGGAGCGAGGAAGCTCAATACACGATTACCTCGTACGCTGGTGGCTCGATCGGGATCAGGGGTCGCGTCCAATCCGCGAAAGATCTCAAGCAGACTGAAGAAGATTTGTACAAGTTGAGAGAAGGTCACATTGAGGAAATTGAAATTTTGACGGACGATGGAACTACGCTGAAGGGACCTTACAAAATAAATGAACTGAACTGGAAAAAGGAGAGGAAGAACGATGGAACTTACGAGCTACTTTTCAATGTTGGACTGCAGAAGCAATAGATCGAACGTAATTTAGTATCCTCTTAAACCGTCGATTGGCATAGTTGAAGATCCTGCACTTGGGTGTAGCGGCCCTCTATGGGTTCGAGGAGGAATTCCTGTCGAGTCACAAGACGGTGTCCTATACGAAAGAAGAAACAGAGTGACTTTATGTAGATCTGGTGTCTCTGTAAACAAACCTTTTTGCAACGGCAGCCATGCGAGCATCAAATTCGACGATGGGCTTCAATAGAATTAGATGCCGGATCGAGAACGGTCGAACAATCCTTAATAGTGTATTTCTCAAAGATGATTCTGGTGTAATTGTTGTCTAAGGGTGACTGTCTTCATCGACGGTGTTTGCCTTCATCAATCGCTTGAGTAACAAGCGAACCAAATCCTTTCTCGTCTTTTTCAATCTCGTCAGTAGTTCAATCACATCCCAGAGTCTCTTCTATCCTCCACAGAGTTCTGTGAGAAATATTGGAGGAAAAAGCAGATGAGTTCCGATGGAAAGCTGATCAAATTAGCGCTGCCAAAGGGTTCATTGGAGAAAGCGACGTTCGCCTTCTTCGAAAGGGCTGGCTACAAGATCAGAGGCCAGGACAGGACGTACCGTCCTAAGATCAATGATCCGGAAATTGAGATCAAAATACTCAGGCCTCAAGAAATATCCCAGTTTGTTGCAGAGGGCGATCAAGACCTAGGTATTACGGGCTCTGACTGGATCAAAGAAACCGGGGCGAACATTGTCAACCTACTCAACTTGGAATACGGCGCGGTCAACCTCGTAATGGCCGTCCCCGAACAAATTGCTAGCAAAAGTTTTCAGGAAATTTGTAAGGGCTTCTGGAATAATTCCAAGAAACTCAGGATCTCGACAGAGTACCTGAACATCGCTTCAAACTATCTCACTTCTCTACCCTTCTATTCCGAATTCTTTGGAAAGAAGACGCCCAAGCAGATCACTCCCTGGTGGACGAAGGGTGATAACGATCTAGCGTGCATATACCTGTCATTTGGCGCCACCGAGGCAAAGCCTCCGGAGGATGCTGACGCTATAATGGACGTTGTCGAAACTGGGACCACCCTCCATCAAAACGGTCTAGTGCCAATCGAGACATTACTTCATTCGACTGCCCGTCTAGTTGCAACACCTGCAGCTCTTGAGGATCCACAAAAAAGAGAAAAGATTTTGGACATCCTGTCCATGCTGAAGGGAGCCGTTGAAGGCTCAAAGAAGCTTCACATCTTCGTAAACGTTCACAAAGATAATCTGGAAAGATTGCTAGAGATGTTGCCTGCCCTTAAGAATCCGACCATCAGCAAGCTGTCGGACGAAAACTGGTACTCTGTCAATACGATTATCGACAAAGAGTATTTGATCAAGGCAGTGCCGACCTTGAGGAAACTATCGCAGGGGTTGGTCGTACACGAGCCGCGCCAGATACTACCGCTTGAAGAAATCGAGTCGTTCGGAAATGGATCCCATTAGGGCTTTTGCATGAGCAAGCGGGGAGAGAAAAATCAATGAGCGCAACAGATCTCAGATATACGCAATCCCTTCTAAATATCGATTTTTCCCAGAAGAACCTTCAACGAATGAATCTAAACGAAAATATCGTCTTCCCGAAGAACGTGATGCGATCAATACTCGCAAAATGCGTAGACGAGTACGATCCTAGAATATATCCGCCAGCGATTGACGAAGGAGATTCAATTGTACTCAACCAAGAGATCGCGAAGTACTGCAGTTGTTCGTCAAGCCAAGTTGCAATCGGAGTTGGCGGAGATCAGTTAATCGATCTTTTGTTCAGGATGAAACTTCCGAAGCCATCCGATCTTCTCTTGATTGTATCTCCGACCTTCTCGATGTACTCAATCTTCGCAAGAAGACAGGGCTCAAGATTCAAGGAACTATGGCTAAATTCTTCAACAGACGACGAACCATTTTCGCTTCCCCTCAATGAAGTGAAGGATGCCTGGCGTAAGAGCAGCGCGAAGCTGCTTGCCCTCGTTTCGCCGAATAACCCGACGGGAAATCAGTTTCCTATCGAGACGGTTCAGGATATTCTGGAGACCTCACCCGAAAAAACTGTCCTGTTGGACGAAGCTTACGTTGAGTACGCAAAGTACGATGCTGCAAAACGCCTGATGAAATCGTACAAAAATCTGGTGATACTCCGAACGTTTTCAAAGGCATTCGGCCTGGCTTCCCTGCGGCTAGGGTACATCCTATCTTCCAACCTTGAATTCATCCGGAAATTCAACAACGACGTCCAGTATCCCTATCCTGTTACGGAACTATCGATCTTGATGGCAATAGAACTGCTCAGGCGCAAAGATGTTGTCCTAGAATGGGTACAAAAGACGAAGAGATTCCGCGAAGAACTCATATCTTCTCTGCAGGAACTCGATTCAATTAGAGTCATTCCGAAATCGGACACA
>DATNHH010000065.1:0-3828 GCA_035605055.1 Nitrososphaerales archaeon | reverse complement strand
TTACTGGCAGATACACCTTTGTTCCGTCGCGGAGTTCCGCCCAAGTAGCATAACCGCATTTTAGTTCACCAGGACTAGCTGAAACATCACCGATTTTGATTGTCTTTGGCATAACAATTGCTTGGATTCATGGCACGCTTAAAATCATTTAGACATTTTTGAATCCACAAGAGCTAAATGAAATTTCGTTCTTACTAGCCTCGAATCTTCTTGATCCCTGAGCTCTCTGGCCTGCGTGACTTAACCTTGTTCATTCGACCATGATTGTCAGATCAAGACTGTAGAGAAGAAAGAAAGCTGTAGCTGAAAAAAAGGCTGGTATCCTAGAATTGTGACAGCTGGCTTCACACCGAAAGAGTCTCAAATGGAACATAATCATAATCCAGTCCAAAACGCCTCGGTCCAAAAAGTTCCAATCCTCGATCTTTTCTCCAGACCTTGTCGACGCTACCCCCAATAACGACGACCTGCATCCCTTCCTTCAATCGATCATTTGTAATTCCAAGCCCCGTATCGGTCTCAAGAAAAATAATCAAGTCGGGTGGCATGACTCTGGGCTTCTCATCGATCCAGCACATTATGTGCTCGTTCATGATCCACGACTTCAACGTCATTCCTGAAAAATTACCAGAGCCCTCGACAAAGGCGTCGCCGAATAGAAATCCCCTTTCGTCTTTCCAAGAATATTTGGAAATAGTTCCCTCGAATATCTTTTTGCCTTGATCTAATCTATTGGCAATTGCGGCGACCGGATCTTTTCCAGAACTGATTGCCTCTCTTCTCACTCTTCCTAATTCGATGCACTTCGAGACCGTTCCTTGCACAATGCATTTTTTCGCTTCAGTCATCGTCAGTGGACTGTCGACTACGGCGACGTGACCTCCCGAGATTACACTTGAGTATCTGGCTACGGCTTCATAGTCGTCAATGCTAGCATATCGTACGATCAGTATTTCATTCCCAGTCTCACTGGCGAGACCTGCCGGAACCATTGATATCCCAAAGATGTGAGTGGTGCTCTGATGAAGCTCAGGTCCTGCTCGCCCCATCAAGTCTCCATCTACCATGGGTATTCCAAGCTTAGAGGCTATTGCGAGTGACGCGGCCGTATTCCCTCCCCCGATCTCTGTAGCAACGGTCGCAGAAATTTTCATTGCCAGTTTCTCCTCCAATATTCTGAACGCGACTCGAATTGGGTCGTCCACTGTCTTGGGTGCTTTCTTCTTGTTTGCACTTACCGGAGCAACAGACCCCACAAAATACGGACTAGCAAATCTATCAGACCCTGAGAACTCATCTAGCGTCCAGACTGAGAGCTTGTTTCCAGCTTTATACTGTTTCATTATGGATCTTAGTCCATCCTCAGGATTTCCACCACCACCAACTCCCAGAATCGTTGCACCAACTATCAGATCTTCAATCTCAGGGACGGAAAGTTCTCTCTTCATTTTCCTGCACTGAAACTTTGGTCGAGGGTAATAAGAATTGTATCCCTTAGGTTATTCTTAAGAAACTCCTGAAGGGAGAGGGATGTCAAGAATGCCACATTCAGGTTCGCCGCGTAAGAGAGTTCATGATAGAGAATCGGAAAGAACTGCAAGAAAGCTCGTAGGAGATCTTCTGAAAACCAAGGAAGGAGAATCTGTCGCCATTACCTGCGATACGGAGAGCGATCAGAATTTCGTACTCTCCGTCGAGAAAGCCGCGACCTCTCTGGGAGCTAGACCAATCGTAATACGGACGAACGCACCGCCACACGTGGGCAGAGCGGCTGAACCCTACCTTCCGCTCGACAGTCTTGTCGGCGCAGTCAAGGAGTCGGATGTCTGGATCGAGCTCAACGGAAAGTGGTTACTCTACTCGAAGGTGTGGGAGGAAGCTATGAAGCGAAACCGGACCAGGTACATGTGTCTCGTCGGCATGAGCGTCGATATGGCACGGCGCTGCATCGGAGAAGTGGACGTTGAAGAGGTCCTTGCATTCCAACGACAGATCCAGAGAATAACGAAAGAATCTAAGAGTATGCATTATACCACGCCCGGAGGGACCGATGTCAGATTCGAAAACGATCCGGATCGACCTGTGCTTGTCGAAGGAGACGTTTCGGGGCCTGGAGAGTACATGCTGTTGGGGCAGGTTGACTGGGCCCCTCTGGAAGAGTCCATTGAGGGGACAATAGCTTTTGATGGTTCTGTAAACCCGCCGGACGAGTTGGGGCGCCTCAAGCATCCATTAAGACTGGAAATAAAAGCTGGCAGGGTCGTTGGTGTTCATGGTGGACCAGAGGCCCGGATTTACGAAAAGTTTCTACGCAGTCTCAATGACGAAAATATGTACGTACTTGCGCATCTCTCGTACGGATGCAATCCGGGAGCGAAATTGACGGGGAATGTCCTCGAGGACGAGCGTGTTTGGGGAGTGTTGGAATGGGGTCTCGGAAATCAGAGCGGCGCTTTCAAGGCGCGGGATACTGTTGCAATCTCTCACTCCGACGGGATCACTCTAAAGCCTACCTTGGAAGGCGATGGAACTCTAATCATCAAGAACGGAAAGTATGTTCATCCAGATTTGGCGGAGAGTGCAAGGTCGCTAATGCCTCGAAAATAAGGGAGTCCCTACACGTTACGAGCGCATGTCCTCTGCCTGCACGGAGTGCCGGAATGCCACACTCTACCAATGACACATCTCGCGAAATTTGGTTATCGTGTGCCTCTTACGACCAACTCGGCGTAGGTGGGTCCGATCTTCCGAAAAACTAGGCACATCTAGCTTCGAGCAACGAACGGCATCGCTGAGAAAACTTTCGCGTCGGAGATCAAATTTGAGAGCTTCGAGTACTCGTTTGGTTCATGAGGAATATCATCGACGGTACTCCAGACCACCGTCGGCAGGCCCTTTTTCCTGAAAAGATTCCCGACGGTCTGGCCACCGATTCCAATTAGTTTTGGCTGTTTCTTTGTAACACCGAAGATCGCCGCCTCGATTAACTTTGCGACTTCGCTTGATTCTGAAGTAGCCGGGCCGGCGTCCTCTCTGTTTATGATCTCGAGGTGACTTTCAGAACCATGTCTTTCATTGGATTCTGAAATTGCATTGTTGATATCGGAAATTATGCTGTCAAGAGAATATTCGGGCAAAACCCGGCAATCAAAATAGAATACGTCTACTCCAGGGACCGTGTTGATGTTAGGCACGTTCGGTTCTACTTTTGTCGGCTCAAAAGTTGACGACGGATCGTCGTACATGTTGTCGATCTTTGTGTACTTTTCGTGGAATATCTTGTCCAGTTTCAGAGCAAGTTCCATACCAATCCGATGCGCATTCTTCCCCTTTCTGGGCAAACTCGCGTGAACCTGTTTTCCTCTGGTCTCGATCTTGAACCAGAGCAAGTTCTTCTCGGCGATTTCGATCGTCATTCCATCGGGTGAGCCCGCGTCTGGAACTACGATCAGATCACTCGGTTTGAAATAATTGTGATCCAGCAGGTACTTCACTCCATATTCGCTGCCGAACTCTTCGTCCGCGACGGCCCAAAAGCCAACATTGAACGGAAGCTTTTCTCTTAGGCGTTTCAGCTCTACCAGGGCGAACAAACTGGACACAAGAGACTGCCCGTTGTCTTCGGCTCCTCTCGCGAACACCTTCCCATCCTTGACTACAGGATCGAACGGATCTGTATTCCACATGTCTCTGCTTCCCTCTGGAACCGTGTCCATGTGCGACAAAAACCAAAGCGTTTTGGATTTGTCATTACTCTCTATCTTGACGCTGATGTTTGGACGAAATCGTCCAGCGTAATTTTCATCTGGAACATCCACCCGTCCGACG
>DATNHH010000064.1:0-9095 GCA_035605055.1 Nitrososphaerales archaeon | reverse complement strand
CTTAGTCTGGACAATCGCATTCGGTATTTCGGCTATATGGACAATAGACAGGGGATGGTCATAAGCGAGCTTCGAAACAAAGAAGAGAATCATCCCGGGGAAACTCAGCTCGTTAGAGATCTCACTTTCTTCAAGGGAGCGATGGCTTCGTGGTCGCTTTATTTCGGTCAGGTTCGCTACGCAGTTGTTAGTCACGACAGGTTCATGATAGTATTGATTCCAGTCGAAGCAGGTCTGGTCATTGTAACCGCGGAGTCTACACTCCCGTTGGAATTCGTCGATGACCTTTCTCGTGCTGTTCGAGAACAAGTCGTTTCCGGCAAAGTTTAGAAGCTCTGTGCAAAACCTCCTTCCTGCATCCTTTTGAGAAAACTCGTTATGATACCGGGACCGACAAACGTTCCCGACCGGGTCACGAACGCGATGCTAACTCCGATGATAAACCATCGGGGCGAGGAATTCCACGATTTGTACAGAAGGGTTAGGATCAGCTGCCAAAAAGTGTTCCAGACATCAAATGAAATCGTTGTGCTATCCGGATCTGGAACTGCAGGTGTCGATGCAGCTGCGGGATCAATTTTCACCACGGGCGATTCCGTCGTTGTGCCTAACTTTGGTGAGTTCTCGGGGAGGCTTGGAGATTCAGTCAGTTATACTGGCGCTCGTGTGCTGAGACCACAATCTGAACTGGGTGCTGCTCCCAAGGTTGACGAAGTGGAAAAGGCCTTGAAGAGCGTCGATAAGGTCAAAGCGTTGTGCGTAGTCTTTAACGAAACTTCTACTGGAGTTACCTGGCGGAAGCTAGCTGAGCTGGGGGAATTAGCTCGGAAGTACGGCGCGCTTTTTGTGGTTGACGCGATCAGTGTTTTGGGCGGTGAAGATCTCCCTGTGGATAAGCTGGGGGCTGACATTTGCATAGCTGGAAGCCAGAAGTGCCTTGCTGCACCTCCAGGCCTAGTAATCGTTTCCTTCAGCTCGGAAGCAAAACACGCGATGGAAGGAGTGAAGCCGCGGAATCAGTACTTTGACATTCCAAAATACTTCCAATTCGCAGAGCACGGCGAAACTCCATCAACGCCGGCGGTGCCGCTTTTCTTTGCGCTGGACGAAGCTCTGAATATAGTGCTAGAAGAAGGAATCCAAAATAGATTCCGCAGGCATGAACTATGTGCCCGCGCGTTCTATGCAGGATTTGAATCACTCGGTCTCAAGGCGTTCGCGAGGGAGGAATTTAGGTCAAGGACGGTAATTGGAATAAACTATCCACCGGGGATCGAGGACAAGAAATTTAGAGCAATGCTCGATGAAAAATTCGGAGTAACAATCGCTGGAGGATTTGGAAAATTAAAAGGTAGCATGTTCCGGGTTGGCAGTATGGGTGAAATCAATGAAAGAATGATAACTGTCACAGTAGATGCGATAGCCCAAGCGCTGAAATCTTTTGAGTTTGATTGTGATGCATCAAGGGCCCTTTCTTCAGTTTGGGAAACTCTGAAGCCTCTCGGGCACCCATAAAGTTTTAACGATATTCGGGAAAAAGCTGTTTTGAAATGACTTTAGAGAAGGACTCTTTGATATTGGCCGACTATACCGCCAAGATCAAGGACACTGGACAGATCATCGACACAACCCGAAAGGAAGATGCTGAGAAATCGGGTGATGCAGATCCAACGAGAACGTACGAGCCCCGATTGATTGCGGTAGGCGAGGGGTGGGTTCTAAAAGGTCTGGATGAAGCGCTTGAGAAAGCCGATCCAAACCAGACTATTGACGTCGAATTAACTCCTGACAAGGCTTTTGGTGTGAGAGATCCGAATAAAGTCTCTCGAATTCCGATCCGCAAGTTTGGCGAAAAAGCATCTGAGCTGTCCATCGGCGCAGAAGTTGAGGTTGACAACAGGATGGGGATCGTAAGATCACTTGAATCTGGAAGAGCAATCGTTGATTTCAATCACAAGTATGCTGGAAAGACGCTTCTCTACAACGTCGATATCAAAGAGAAGGTAGAATCAAGAGACGCGCAGATTCAGGCACTTGTTCATCGGAGATTACCGGTTGAAAAGGACAAGATCAAGTTTGAATCCGTGGGAGAGGAGGACGTAAGAATAATGATCCCAAGCGATTACTTTTTGCTCGAAGGACTGCAGATAATCAAGAGGGGGATCAGCTCCGATCTTTTCAAATTCATCAAACCGCTTTCCAAAGTGACTTTCATTGAGACCTTTGAAAATCCCGCAGTGAAGAAGGAGGAAGAAGCGAAGCAGGCCGTGCCAGAAACTGCTGCCTCAGATCAGACGCCGAAAATGGAAGCTGTGCCAAGCACCGAACCAGCAAAGACTGCTTAGTCTCGATTAAACAAGAATGTACTCCAGAGATCGTCGATGCATCGGCGATTGGGAAATCCGTGCAAACCAGTACTGATCTCGACTGCTCTAAATCCGAGCACAGCCACTGAGAAATACTCAGAACGCTCTGTTGCTTTATGTAGAAGTTCTCATTGATTCGTATATAGAATTTCTTTTTCTGCGTTCGCACGCGGGGAGGTGTTTTCTGAGTGAAGAGCTGCGTTCAAGCTCTGTTAGCTCAGAAGAGCTTGAAACGAGCTGAACGGAGCTTAGAGAGCTCGAAACGCCGAGTTCAATCTCACTTAAGGGATGACACCGACGTCGAGGGCAAGCTTGCGCGCCGAATCCTCGGTCAATCTCGCTTCTTCCAAGATAGTGTACCTCTCCCTTCGAATTGATCTAGCGAGGACAAGGGCCTTCACAATCTCTTCGCTGCTCGCGCCGATCTGATTCGCTCTCACTGGACATCCTATGATCTTCAGCGTCTTTCTGATTTCCCCGTAGTCAAGGCCGTGCAACTTCGCCATCATGATCGTGCCCATTCCGCACTTTTCTCCATGAAGACCCTTTGACGGAGCGACGATGTCCATGGCATGGCTGAACAGATGCTCCGAACCACTGCAGGGGCGACTGCTTCCAGCTATGCCGGCCGCAACTCCAGAACTAATCAACGCCTCGACCACGACGCTGATTCCCTCTTCACTGATGGCCGAGATCATTCCCGCATCCTCCATGATCATGTTGGCGGAGAGCAGCGCGAGGTTTGCAGAATACCTACCAAAATATTCTCCCGTCTTGATATGGGATAGTTCCCAATCTTTCACTGCGGTCTTTTTCGAAATCAGGTCGCCGCATCCGCTAACTAGCAGGTTGTGGGGAGCTTTTGAAATCAGGTTAGTATCCGCAACTATCGCGATTGGAGGTTTTGCAACTATCGAGTACGGCCGGTCGAGTCCCTTTACCGAACCGAATGGACTCGAAATCCCATCGTGCGACGCGCTCGTTGGCACGCTGACGAATGGTATCTTCGAATTAAACGAAGCCAGTTTGGCAATGTCGATCGACTTTCCTCCTCCAACTCCAATGAGAAAGTTTGCCTGTTTGCTTTTTGTCAAAGAGGTGACTCTCTCGACTTCTTCAAAGTTTGAAGGCCCAACCAACTCCCAGCTGCAGCTGAACCCACTTTCTTTCAGTGAATTGTTGACAGGTCCCGAAACAATGTCTCTGACGTTCGGACCGGATAGAATAATCGCCCTGGTACCAAGCTCAAGATCCTGCAAAGTTTCCCCGATTTTCCCGATGACTTCTTTGCCCACGACGACTATCCTGGGTAGCTCCATTACGTGCGCCGGCATTCTGATCACTTGGAAATTACGGACTTTTCTGGTATCGGGCTCGGAAAGTTATTTAAAGGACGTGACACGGAAATGGAAATCGTCGACTTTTCCGAGTATTCGAAAAAGGATTCTGAGATTATTCGGATGCGATCTTGAAGTCGAGACGGGCTGATAATTTGTCCAAAAATGTGTTTCCACCAAATAATGCTAGGAACGGAGTAGTTGACCGGAGAAAGGAAGTAGACGCTCTAAAATATCATGGAACGACCACGGTCGCTCTTGCTTGCTCTGACGGAGTCGTCTTGTGCACGGATACTAGGGTCACTGCGGGTTACCTTTACATCGCTCACCGCCAGGGCAAAAAAGTTCACAGGATCGACAACCACGTCGGCGTCACAATCGCTGGAACTGTCGCCGAAGCTCAAAGCATGATTGACACTCTAAGATATTACGCTAATTTGTACAGACTCGAAAACGAAAAACCAATCCCCATAAGATCACTGGGACGGATTTCGGCAAACATTTTCTTTCAGAACAGATACTATCCGTTCATCGCTGACTTTTTGATCGGAGGATGGGATTCAATCGACGGGAACGTGGTTTACAGCGTCGATTTCTTTGGTGCTCTAACTAGAGAGGACGCAGTTTCGACGGGGAGCGGTTCTCCAGTTGCTTACGGTATCATCGAAGACCAGTATCGAAAGGGCATGCGTGTTGATCAAGTCGTACCAATTGCAATCCAGGCCGTAAGTGCTGCGATCAAGAGGAACGCAGGGACCGGCGACGGATTTGACGTTGCCGTGATTACGAAGGAGAGCGGTTATCGCGAGCTCTCAAGACAGGAGAAGGAAGAACAATTGTCGGCGATACCCAGTAGTAGAAATTAAGGTTGACCGAACGGGATAACGTAATAGCACAAATCCTCAATCATATTCCACCGACAGCCGAGATAACTAGGGTCGAGTATGAAGGGCCGAGGATCGCCCTATACTCCAAGAATCCAAAGTTTCTCCAGCAGAATAGCTATATCGTGTCTGATCTTGTTAACTTGGTAAAGCGCAGACTTGTCGTACGCACTGACAAGTCTATTCGCAAAGAGGAGCAGGACGCTCAAAAACTGATCTTGCAGAGTGTACCTGCGGATGCCGGAGTGGAGAACATTTTCTTTGACGGCGCAATAGGCGAAGCGATCATGGAGGCGAGAAAACCGCTTCAACTGACGGTTGAGAAGGGGTTTAACCCGATTGATCTCACGGACAAGACCGGCTGGAAGATCAGGATCAGAAAATACCCTCACATCCCTTGCATGAGCATCAAGAACATCAACAATACTCTCATGCAGAGCGTGACCGAAAGAACGAGATTTTTCAAAGACGTAGGCGAGAATATTTTCCGTCCCAGGCTGAGCCAAGAATCCGAGATCAGCATCCTCACCCTCGGAGCCTTTGAGGAAGTTGGAAGATCCTCGATCATTGTCAGCACTTCAGAAAGCAAGTTGCTCCTGGACTGTGGAATCCACCCCGGTGCGAGAAACGCGTGGAACGCTTTTCCAAGGCTCGACTGGGCGGATATCGAGCTGGACGAGCTCGATGCGGTCATTATTAGTCACGCACATCTAGATCACACTGGTTTCCTGCCTGCTCTCTTCAAGTACGGCTACGACGGCCCAGTTTATTGCACTGAGCCAACGCTACCTCTGATGACACTGCTTCAGGGCGACATGGTCAAGATCGGAGAAATTGAAGGTGGCCGTCAGGTCTACAGCCAGCGAGACATAAGAGAAGTTATCAAGCACGCAATTACGGTTCCTTACGGCCTTGTGACCGATGTGGCCCCAGATGTCAAACTAGTTTTCAACAACGCTGGTCACATTCTTGGCTCTGCGACAGTTCACCTCCACATCGGCGAGGGAGCGCACAACATTGTCTACACTGGAGACTACAAGTACGGAAAGACCCAGCTCCTTGAGCCGGCCTTTTGGAATTATCCGCGGGTCGAGACCCTTCTAACAGAATGCACGTACGGGTCAAAGGAAGATATCATGCCCTCAAGGGACGAGGTCGAGACAAATTTCACCAATCTGATCAATGATACATTGCGCCAAGGTGGAAAGGTTCTGATCCCGATCCCGGCTGTTGGCAGAGCTCAGGAAATCATGCTCGTAATCGACCACTACATGAGAGAAAAGAAGCTGGTCGAGGCGCCTATATTCATTGAAGGAATGATCTCTGAAGCAACTGCAATTCACATAGCTTATCCAGAGTACCTTTCTCGCGAATTAAAATACAAGATACTTGAGGAGGAGGCGAATCCATTCAACTCAGAATTTTTTACGGTAGTGGAACATCCGAGCAACAGGGAAGAAGCTCTGCGCGAGGGCGGCGCGATAATCATGGCCACATCAGGGATGCTGGAAGGCGGTCCGGTCATAGAATATTTTTCGCAGCTGGCTAACTCAGAAAAAAATCGCGTGCTATTTGTTTCGTACCAGGTCCAGGGCACCATGGGAAGGAGAGTCCTCGACGGATCGCATCAGGTCAGCCTGTTGGGCGAAGGCGGAAAGATTAGAGTTATCGACGTCAACTGCCAGGTCAATAGGATTGAAGGATTTTCAGGACACAGCGATTACAACCAAATAATCAGGTTTGTGCAAAAATTGAGACCGAAGCTTCAGCAGATTTTCGTAAATCACGGGGAGAAGAGAAAATGTGAAACGATGGCCTACACGTTATCCAGAATGTTCAAGATTCCTGTTTATCATCCGAGCGTCGAAGAAGCGATCAAGATTCGGTAGACTTTTCGCCGCGCCAGATTTTCACTCCGGGCGGGGTGATCACAATCCTCTCTTCTCCCAGTCGCGCAATATCGCCTCCGAACGCAATTGTGAAATCCGTCAGTTCTTCAATCGTCGATTTCAGGTCCTCGATGCTTTTTTGCGCAAGCGGAGTGATCTTCAAAATAACGATGGTACGATTCTTCACATCTTCCTTGATATGAGCAATCTCGTCAGCATTTTTCAAGGGAAAAGCTTTCAACAATATCTGGGGGGTGGGACGTACAGTTTCTGTCGTGGCGTGCGATCCAGCAGAGTTTGACAAGCTTAGTTAGACCCCGGCCTGAATAAAGTTGGATTTCCCTCTTAAAACCGTTATTGATATCAAATCAGCTTATTTCCTTCAGCATCTCCCAGTACTTGTCGCCTGCGTAATGAAGGTTCTCAATCACAACTCCTTTCTTTGACGCTTCAACCTCGAGCTTTGGGGCCTTCGCCAGCCCGACCGAAATCGCCTTCCCGTATTTTTCCTCCTTTACAACGACTAGATCGCCTGCGTTGAAATCACCCTCAATTTTGGTAATCCCCGGCCTCATGATATTGGCGCCGCTCACCACGAATTTCACTGCTCCACTGTCAACCGTAACGACCGGACGGGACGGCAGAATCCAGGTGTCCTTGAGTAATGGAAAGAAAATTTGCTGCGAGTCTTTCTCATCTTTCTTCTTTTTCTTGCTTCCGAGATAGATCTTTTCATTTTCGTCAAAGATGATCGATATCGATGGATCGTCCCCCTCCGCTATTTTCAAATCCTTGGATTTGATCGGCTGGACGTTCGGGAATTTCGAAAGGCTCTCGCTTAGCTCGTCTCTCGAGCTCTTCGACATATTGTAGGTTCTCATTGGGAAAGAGTCATCGTAGTTTCGTCTTCCGGCAAATAACGCTTAATAAGCTTGATCAAAAGAAGTTGCTGGTTCTAAAGGATCAGGATGGATTGTAATGTCTCAGGACATGGCTGTTCGAGTTCTGGATGAGAGCGTCGGAAAAATAGTCCTGATCAAGCTTAAGGGCGGCAAAGTCATCAGAGGTAATCTGCAAGGCTTTGACCAGCACATGAATTTGCTTCTTGAATCTTCAGAAGAAATTGTTGAGGAGGGTAAGACCAGTTCTCTCGGGACGATTGTCGTTCGGGGGGATAATGTGGTAATAATTTCTCCTCCTCCAAAGGGGTAAACCCGGTATTTTTGTTTAGAGTGAGATAGGATGAGAGGAACTTCATCGATGGGAAAGATGGGTCGGAAGAAGACCCACATTAGATGCAGGCGTTGCGGGCATCACGCGTATCACCTGAGATACAAGAGATGTTCGTCATGTGGTTTTGGCGCCTCTACGAAAATGCGACAGTACTCTTGGATGACTAGGTTCCGCGGTTAGAATCTGTCCCCAAAGGGAATCGCATTTTTGTCTGCAAGTGAAATTATCATTGCTGCCGGCAGCGCGGCGGTCGGCGTCGCTGCAGGTTCGGTTGCTGTATACCTTTATTCAAGGAATAATTCAATTCAGAAATCTGAAGTTGCAGAGTCTACCCCGCCCGCCACTGAGCCAAAAGAAGTTACATCTGACCCTGTTGAGTCTTCTTCCATTCTCTTAGCTAACTCGAATCAATCTAGGTCAATACCAAAGAGTGAACTAGAAAAGAGCAAACACGAGCTTAGGACTCTAATTCTCGAGAAAGAGTTGGTTTCGGCAGCCCTTACTCGTCTTTACGAGGCGGAGGCCGCTAAGGAAATAACAAAAGCCGAGCGAGAAATTCTCGGTGCGAAGTATGTGGCGGAACTCAAATCGCTCGATGACAAGATTACGAAGATGGACGCGTTCATTCAGGTCGGAGATTTAGAAACTCTTCGAAATCAGCTTCTGCAGCTCGTAGAGCAAAAGATCGATGCAATTGAACGGCGGATTGAGAGTACGAGAAGGCTGGCTGAACCGCTGATCGCTGAGATGATTCAAAAGCAGCCTCCCCCAGCAGTAATTCAACCCCCATCAGTCGACGAAACGCAGAGAGGGACGCCTGTCCCCGATATTTCCGACATGCTCCAGAACGAAAAACCCGAACCACGCATAGACCCTATAGCCGAACAACAATCTGCCGCATCGACAATTCCCAAGGCGTCATCCACAGTTTCTGCGTTGGAACGTAAAAGACCGGCAGACAAGGTAGAGGAGCTTCAGAAAGAATTACTAGAAGCACTTGATAGACTTGAAAGATTAGATGTCGATAGCACTTGAGTTCAGGGCTTGACGCTGCATTCCAAAGAATGGCAGAAAGCGCGGCTGAAAATATTGTCGCCGGGGAGATCCTTGGTTTGGGTAGTGGATCAGCAGTCGCGAGATTTGCAAAAGCTCTAGGTCAGCGAATAAAGTCAGAATCGATCAAGATCTCAGTTGTACCATCTTCGATGCAGTCCTTCATGATGGCGCGAGATAATGGGCTTGATCTCGCAAAAGATACGGCAAGATGTCCTGAATCGATTGATATTGTCGTAGACGGCGCCGACCAGATTTCACTTTCCTCGCGATCTATGATTAAAGGCGGTGGCGGGGCTCTGCTCAAAGAAAAAATACTGATCTCTGCTTCAA
>DATNHH010000063.1:0-2978 GCA_035605055.1 Nitrososphaerales archaeon | reverse complement strand
GAGAGCCCTAGGAGTGCCCCACTCGAAATCCTGTTTCTTGTTCTGTCTGAATCGTTTCCTTCGAGGAACTTGCGGAGGCCCCACACCGCGAAGAAAATGCCGATGACATACCAGTTGAGTAGAAGCATGAAGATGAAGCTGGGAGTTGCAACGAGGTAAATCAGAGAGCGCCGGTATTTCCCTCCTATTCCGATTAGTCCCGTGATCTTGAGTAGATTGGAAATTAAGAGAAACGTTGGAATGAGCAAAAACAATGTGGAGTAAAAATAGTAGCTTACGATAAAGTTCCTCCCGGGATAGGGCAGGAGATGGGCGAGCATCCCCATCGCATACATGAAAAATCCAGTGACAGGAGGGTACTCGACAAAATTATTGATGTAGGGAAGACCGCCGATTACACAAGTGGTGGTGGAACAGAATCTATCTCGATACACCGCGACGATGTCGCTGTAAATATTACCGTTCGCATGCTCCCAAATCCCGAGTAGAAAGAAGAGAGCGGCGGCGACGTAGAGCCACGACTCTCTGTCACCCTCGATGCTTCTCTCTATTGCTCTAATAGATTTTGAAAGCGTCTGAAATTTCGACCTACTTCAACAGTAGAGTCTGAATTTTTTCAATTTTGTTTTCTCCTGAGGCTACCTTTAAGGTTCCAGCCTTCAGAGTTAGCTTGATCACGCGAGCAGTGTTAGTCAAAGCACCCGTTTCACTAGGTCGATGATGGAAGTTCACATTATTACTAGGATGTAAAGCCGTGCAAGACACCCCCGTAACCAGGGACTAAAGAAAAAGGAAATTTCTCGCTGTCGACCTTATCTGCGCGAGAATAACTCTACGAATTATACTCTTTTTCGAGCGCCGAAACGTACTGATCCCAGACTTTGTCGGTCGATTCGACCTGTTCTTCGATGGTTGGAATCGTCACGGTTTTCCATTTTTCTTTGAAGACCATGTTGAGCTTTGTCTTGTTCTTGCCGAGGCTGACGAGCTTGTACTCCCCGATTTCATCATCATCTTCTCCAAAGTACTCAAGATGCCATGAAACTGGAGATTTCAAAGTGACAATATTCACGCCGATCTTGGGACTGCCGTCTTCTCCGGTATACAACGAAGCGTAGACTACCCTTTTCTTCGTCTTTTCTAGAATCTTCCTCTGACTCTTGGAACCGGTCAGTCCCGGATCGTCTTCTCTAAAGTCGGTACACCAATTGAACACGTACTTCATCGGAGCGTTGATTGTCTTGGAGACGCGAATGGTCTGGACGGATGAATCTGCCAAAATTGCTTCGTATATCCCGGGCTAGATTTCTCATGATAAGGTTTGTCCACGAGCTGGCGTTTTCAAACCATAACTCTGAAAATTCAGATGCACAATAAGCCAGCTAACCTGTCAATCAACCTAATACTTTATCGCGCCAAAAATATTAACGCAAAAATCTGCAGGACTGATCGCTTGGCTCCAGTGCGAGAACGCTTCACGGTAGATGGGGAAAAACTCAGCCAGTTCAACGAGGGTAGGCTGCAGGCTCACATCGACAACAGGTGCGCGTTCTGCCAGAAGGATCTCAGCGATTTCCGCAAGATCTACTGCAATAGTAAATGTCGGAGACTATTCAAAATAAAGTACAAGTACATCACAAATTCGTGGGCATCCACGAGGTGGCGTGCGCTCCGGCGGGATCACTTTCTCTGTGTCCTGTGCATGAAGGAGGGTCGCAGATCCTGGACGAGGGAAGTAGATCATATCGTCGAGATTGCCGACGGTGGTTCAGAGTTTGATTTGGCCAACACTCAGACGATATGCAAGTCGCATCACCGGAAAAAAACGGCAGAGAGTCGCAGACTGAGGGCACTCAAAAAGGGCGCGGTTGTTGGTATCGTTAAAAGTCCGCCCCGCTCAAGCAGTTCACCATGATAGCATCGGACGAGCTAACCACTGACTCGGTAGAGGAGGAGCTTCAAGGAGTCATCCAATCGGCAGAAAATCTGGGGAAGGCTGGTTCAGAGGACGCGAACATCGTCTTTGGAAGATTGCTTCGGACAGTTCAGAAGATGAACTATTTGTCGCAGTTGCAGATGGCTTCCAAACCGATCTCGCCGCTGGACGAGAGTTCAACCGTCCCTTCGATCGGCACACCGGACATTCTCGACAACCTCGATTCCTTGGTGCAGCAAATTAAACAGGCTCTCGAACAGATCGCAAAATTCCTCGGGGCAGCGCAGTACACGATCGGAGTTCAATTCCCGTTCACGATCTCGGTCTCGATAACTTTCACTCCCTGAGTTTCTTCATTACTACCATGGCGCGTAACGTGATCATCTTGCTCGGCTCTCCCGATTTTTCGAGAGCAAAGGGAGTCGGAGCCTGCTTTGGATGTTTTGCGTAAAACTCACCCATACCGCCCTCGACATCGGGATGAATCGCGTCCAGGATCCATCGACCATCTCTTCTCTTCTTTTTCTTCAGGACTTCTATCGCATGATCCAGCCTCCTGTCTTGACCGTAACCGAGCGAAGTCATAAACTCCAGTCCAACGAGCAGATCGTAGTAATAGTGAACGGGATAGTGGAAGCGGTACCACGGCTCGTAGTGATCACGCTGGATGTGTAGCTCTCGCTCTAGGTAGAATTCTGCAGCTTTTTCAGCCGCCTCTTCCATTCCTTTCGTCCACTTTTCTCGCGGGTAGACTGCAAACGCGCTCATTGCTTCCCAGGAATCGAGGTTTCTCCCGCTTCCGAAACACGACCAGCCGCCGAGCTTCGCCTGAGTTTTCACAAACCATTCGAAGCAGCTTTTCACTTTGGGATGATCAAAGTACCCAAATTTCACAAGAGCTCTTGCGGTATTGCCTGCGGTACACAGATGACCTGTCTTTGAACCCTCCATCGCAAACCCGCCGTCTGGTTTCGAGAAAGTTTCTATCCAGAGTTCGCATGCTTTCGAAATCCTGGGATCTTTTTTCGTCACGCCGAGATCA
>DATNHH010000062.1:0-4239 GCA_035605055.1 Nitrososphaerales archaeon | reverse complement strand
TCACCGAGAAAATCACTGCAAAGAGAACGTAAGTTAGCGCCCTCAGATAATCAGGATGGGCGACAAAAATCGAATTAGGGGACGTCATGTAGTAGATTAGATTTCCCGGAAGCGGCTGGTACGAAAGTGGAGAAGCACCAGTCGAGGAGGCGATCTGAGTTTGATTGAACTGAGCGAACCAATTAAAGTATGGATTTGAATTAGTGGGATCGTAAGCTTTCCATAAATAAGAAGCGAAGAACTGGATGTTTGACGTCAGCGCCGAAAAAAGGATCACCGGGATGTTAGAAACGTACAGAAGCTTAATGGGATAGACACCCGCAAATCCCCTGTACTTTGTTGAAGTAATTGGAATCTCGATTCTCATGCCCTCAACATAGATGATTATCAGAATCGCCGTGATAGTTAGAATTAGACCGAAAATTGACGGGAATTGTGGCGCGTTTTCTCTGAAAAACATGGACGCAACGTTACCCTGAAATATTGAGGCAATTGTTGCAGGAACAACTCCGTAGAACTGTGTAACTGCTGGCGTAGTGCTCGTGGCTTGAGTAATGGGGACAACTATTGGTGAGAATATATCCCACATTGCTCTCTGCGCGACTCCTGCAAGAATGAACAGGCTTACTCCACTGCCTATTCCCCAACCCTTCTGAATCAACTCATCAAGCAACATGACTATGACTGAAGCACCAAAAAGCTCAAAGAAGATTGCAATCGCCGCATTTGGTTGTATTGACCCAAAAAGTCCCCCGATCAAATATGCGGAGGCTTCAACTACGATGACGATCATCGTCAAGAGTTTCGTCGCAGAAGTGAAAATTGCTCTATCATCAGGATTCTGAAAATCCACCTTGATTATTTCGGAACCTGCCAGAAGCTGAAGAATAAGACCCGCAGTGACGATCGGGCCGATTCCAAGGGTCATCAAAGTTCCTTGCTGTGAGGCAAAAATTATGCTCGAGTAAGAGGTTTGACTGGAAGCTCCGATTGGGACACCTGTCAGCGGAGTAACTGCCATAACCATGTACACGACTAGGGCAATACCAGTCCACATGAGTTTCTCGTTGAGAGAAGGCTTTCGCACCGGTTTTCGAATTTCGGGGAGTACAGTCGCTGCTGCCTTCACAAAATTCTTGACAGCTCCCATTCTTACTCCACGCCGATTTTCTTGATCCCGCTAATAACCTGCTAGGTTCGGGATATTACACTCCAAGTCTAGAAACAGATCGATATATTACTTCTGAACGCCCTTTTTGCCTGCATCTTTCCCTTTCTTCTCAGGAG
The DNA here is from genome assembly GCA_035605055.1 of Nitrososphaerales archaeon. Classification (GTDB taxonomy): domain Archaea; phylum Thermoproteota; class Nitrososphaeria; order Nitrososphaerales; family CADDZS01; genus DATLTL01. The sequence goes on along the minus strand of DATNHH010000062.1, from coordinate 2,952 downwards.
GAGTCTTCTCTTTCACCTCGGCCACTTCAAGAACTTCGATGCTACCACCGGCCGCTTTGATTTTCTCAATCGCCGAAGCAGAAGCCCTCCGAGCCTTGACCTTCAATGCCGAATGCACTGAACCTTGCCCGAGAAGTTTGTCAAACCCGAGCGCGACGAGATCTATTTCATTTCCATTCGAGACGATGCTCTCAAGCTGATAGAGATTAAGCCATCGATTGATCTCAATCTGATTTGGAGGATGCCACTTATTCGAACCAAAATGATCTGGAGCATATTTTACTGTGTAACTCCACTTGTGTTTGTGCAGTCCAGCCATGCCTGAACCTCCTTTCGCGCCTGTTCTGCGATGCTGTGTAACCTGACCCCAGCCGTGCGTTCTGGAGCCTCTCAATCTTCTTACCTTTCTCAGTCTTGATGCCATTTGATAATTTCACATTGTTCTCGAGTTTTCAGAGCATTTTCTCCACGATTTTCGAGAGATCCTCATTGGGACCCAGGATGCCTCCATCTCGATACTGTCTTCGAATGGATCGTTTGAAACCTCCCCTGGGCGGGCTTAACCGAAAGAAGGGTCTAATTTCCTCAATTGAGTTCAATTTAAGGCTCCCATTTTCTAACCCTTTTGCAATAGCGGCGAAAGAGGAGTGATCTTTACCTAACTCTGCCTCAGAGACTCTTGTCCCGGTAGATTTCTCAGACCTCGACTTGAGGAGCTTCTCTGCTATCTCAGCGTCCAGCCTACACCAAGCAACATGTTCCTTTGCAAGATTTAGCATACCACGATAGATGTTGTCATCAGGAACTATTGTCGCATTAAATCTCCTTCCGACTTTCAATTGTTCAAGAGTCGTCCTCACAGGAGCTCTCGTGTTAACTAAGCCACGCAAATTTACAACAAGAAGACTTCCCATCGGAGTGCTTTCCGTGGAGCTTGAGACTATTGCTTTACTTGAACTCATTTTAGTCTACCTGATTACACTTATACCGTGAATTCTCTTTAGGGCATCATAGACAGCATTCGCAATTGACGACATTGTATTTGTTGAACCGTAAGTCCGGGTCCAAGCGTCCTTTACTCCCGCAAGAGCTAACAGATTTCGCACTGTCTCTCCAGCGACTAGACCTAAACCCCTCGGTGCAGGGATGATTTCGACGCGAACGCTTCCACCTTTTCCCGTAATCCTAAAAGGAACAGAATGAGGTCGCCCATCTCGGCACTCCCAACTACCGCATCCCAGCTTGACCGGAATGATATTGAGATAGGCATCACTCGTTGCTTTATCGATCGCACTTCGCATCTGGACAGCTTTGCCTCTGCCTACGCCGAACCAACCCGCTTCGTTGCCGACCGCGACCACAGCCGCGAACTTAGTAATCTCACCGGCATCAGTCTGCTTCTGGACGATTCCAACGCTGACTACGTTTGATTTTATGTCCGGCAAGAGCTTTTTCACAATCTCGGCTTCTTTTACTCTCTGACCCGTTTCGAAGATTTCTTCGAGCGAGGTTATCTTTCCTGTCGCGACGAGCTCACCAAGACGAGTCTTTGGAACCCATGGAGCCTGTTCTCTTTCACGTCTCCTTTCTTCCCGTTGAGGCGGTGGTCGAGGAGCAGATGGGCTCTCAACCTGAGCCGTATTACTTGAATCTTGTGCCATAATTCTAACCTTCTTTCTTACTAACTGCTTTCTCTGTTCGCAATCTTCGCTTTGACGCTTTCAAAATGTGAAGGATATTCTGAAAGATTCAATCCCGATGATTGAATTTTGGAGAACAACTTGTCGAGCTTGACCTTGTCGTCCTTCTCAAGTTTCTTAGCATAGTCGACTATATGCTTACCCACCAGTCGCGATTCCTCTGGAAGGATCTCTTCATCTACTTCAATTTCAAGACCCGCGTCTATCGCTCCATTAATCACCGATGCGATTCGCGAGCCGTGGACAAACCTCCCAACCCCCGAATATACGATAGCATTTTTCACATTTCGTTCGCTGGCAAGGTGTCCCAAATAGAAGCCGGTAAGATATGCACCAGGCAGATTCTTTGTAGACCCTTTCCAGCCAAACTTTTTGACGAGATCACGAGAGGAAGCAGCTGCGAGAGTTGTATCCCCAATTGAAGTCGGTCTAAGAATCTGAGAGTAGATATATCTCCCCGTTATGTGGACGGAAACAAATGGGGACTTTCCTAGAATTATACCCTTCCTCTTTCGATAATCTGTTTTTCCCTCTCTTCTTCTTCGGAAAATGTGAACGTAATGACTTGTAGGCATAATTTCTACCTTCTCTGAACCTTCGCCAGTTCTTCATCCAATCTCTTTCTTGTCCTGATTTGTGCACCTTTTACTTGGAGATAAAGAGATTTGAAATCATGATTCGTGATTTCTCCTCTATCCCTTCTTGTTTTCAATATTCGCCGAAGCATCCTAACTCTTGCTACCCAGAGGCTTTTTTTCCCAACCCTTGCACCCTGAGCTCCCTTTTTTGATCCTTGTCCAAGGCCCCGGCGCTTTCTTTTCAACCGACGAGTTCGAAATCGTCCTCGAGAATTCCCTTTCTTTGGCTCGACCCAGATTACCCCCGCCGAAAGCCACCCTCGAATACTTTCTCTAGTGATAGAATCTTGCAATTGATCAGTCACATCGGGATCAAGTCTCACGCGAGATACCCCAACGCCTAGGAGCTTTGAAACTAATAGCTTTTTGTTACTGAGATCTGCCAAACGCTAATTCCCCCTTACTTCTTCCTCTTTGATTTCTTTTTGTCCTTAGATTCATCCTTCTTCTCCTCTTCCTCTTCGGTGTCCGACTTTCGTCCGGATAGAAGGTTTCTTCCGTTTAGGACTCGAATTCCGAGCTCTTTCGCGCGAGTCGCCAACTCGATGCGCTTCCTCTTCCCCACTCCCGCGGCAAATCTGGCAGCATCAGTATCTGGTGACAGGACTTCGAGC
>DATNHH010000061.1:0-3595 GCA_035605055.1 Nitrososphaerales archaeon | reverse complement strand
TTAGGGCAATTAAGAAAATAATTTTGAATTAAATCTAGACCAGGAAGATTGGGGAGATGACATTCAATCTCCAGCAAAAGTGAATTCTTTAGCTTCCCTGCGACTCTTGTACGCTGTTTTTGAAGAGTATTTGCACTTTGGACAAACTCCATTAACCATTATAGTACCGCATTTGGGACACTTTCTTCCAGATTCCTTCGTCCCTTTTGGTTTGATAATTTTCTTTGGCATATTTCATCAGCCCTCATGGATTTAGGCGATGTCGTGAGGGACAAATCTTGCTTTAACGAGTTCCTGAAGATAACCCACCTGCATTGGTTCGGCTCTGATGATATCACTAGAAGTCACTACACCGACAAGTTTCTTGTCTTTGACGACTGCAAGCTTTGACACGTTGTTCCCGGTCATCATTCGAGAAGCTTGTTCCAGCGTTGAATCGGGGTCGATTGCTACTACTGGTCTTGACATTACCTTTTTCGAAGAAACCTCGCGGGCATCCAAACCAAGAAGAAACGCCTTCTTCAGCACGTCTCCCTTCGTTATGACTCCCTCTACGTTCGAATCATTCATTACAATTATGCAACCCACATCTCGCTCGAGCATTCGATTCACGGCTTCATTCAATGGTTCATTGAGCTGACTTGTAACAAGATCCGTAGACATGACATCGAGAACTTTCATTACCGAGGGAGAGCGTTGCAATTTATTCAACTGAACTTCGATCTATGGAGTTAACTTGATCGGTTCATTTCGCTTGAGATTTCGACTTGGCTCAGCTGATTCACCGACTGCCACCGGATTGTCTAGCCGCTTTCTCTCATCGATAAACCTTCTAATCGCGTCGTTCACTATTTCTGCTCTGCTTCTGTATCCCATATCGGAGACAAACTCATCCAGCCTCGAAGCGAGTTCCTGTGGAATCTTGACTGTTGCGTACTTTGCTCTCATCTTACCAATTTCACCAATTTGTTTCTATGCGGAAATTATTCTTGCAAATCAAAAAAAGTGGGCGAGGGATTTTCATCCCTCCGTTTGACCTCGAAGCTTACTTCATCCTGCTTCTAAGTATGAAGCCTACTCCACCGAGGATTGCTCCGAGTGCTGCCAGAAGGACGAATGCGCCAATGGGATTCACAAGCTGACCGAGGTATGTCACGTGGATTTGCTCACCTGTGTAACCTAGTCCGCCAGAAGCAACTGGAGCTGCTGCATAGCCCGCCATGTATCCACCCCAGATCATCAATAGCATCGCGCCGGCGACTCCCACGTTCATGAAGATGTAGTGCCCCCATGCGAGGTAGTTTGTAAGACCGTGGTACACTTTTCCTGAGACACCTTCAATTTGGAAGTAGAACATTGCAGTTACTGCGACCGCGACAACTCCTACAACCAGATAAAGGATGTAGCCTGTGAACATCCACGTTCCTCCGCCACCTCCGGCGATTACTTTCGAGGGACTGTAATTAAGAGGCCAATTAATGTTGAAGTAGCTCAGCGGTTCCACGATGAGCACCGTGACGATTGTTAGGATCAGGCCCTGGACCACGGCTGCCCAGATGAACCTGCTTGACCATTTACTTGCAGTTACGGGTGTTTGCCTTACAGTTTGTTGAGACATTACCAATTACTTTTCCACATGTGAATCACTTACGGAGCACCGATACTTAAGACGGGAATACGATCATCAAAGTTGATACTAACCCTCGAAAATCCCGAACATATGCGGGATTCCAACCGTTTAGATCATTATCACCCATGAGAATCGTGTTCTGCCTTAATAGGAGATCCAAAAAGTTTCGGAATCTAGGTTTTGTAAATGCCGGGTCGAAGAAATGAGAATAACAGGCCAGAACGTCCGCGACGCACTAATTAGGGCGTTGGCTGACGAGTACTCGAGAAAGATACTATTGGGAACGATAGATCGAGCCAGATCGGTCGAAGAGCTGAGCGAGGCAGAGTTGATCCCGATCAGCACTTCGTACCGTCGAGTGAATGAAATGAGGGAGGTAGGTCTTCTCACGGTAGAAAAAACGATCATTACCGACGAAGGAAAGAAATTCGAACTCTACAGGAGCTCTTTCAGGGGTATAAAATTACAATTGAATCAAGGGGAGATTACTGTAGATGTTGAGCTGAACGAAGATGTCGCTACGAGACTGTCGAGATTATGGGCTTCAATGAGGGCGTAAACATTTGACAGTTACTCTCGACATACTACGAATTTTCCAAATTGCTATACTAATTCTGGGAATAATTGTCATTTATTATTCGCAAAAAGGATACAGGAAAACAAAGAGCAGATCTCTCCTTTTCCTGGCGTTGGGCTTTGTTTTTGTGACAATCGGAGCTGCTTTGGCGGGGCTATTGTTCGAATTCTTGAACTATGACCTAGCGATCGTTGAAACAATCGAAGCCGGTGCGGAAGTGATCGGCTTTTCGCTGATAGTGTATTCGATTGTAGGTGCGAAGGACTAGTTAGCGATCAGACTCGGATTCTGTTCTAAGACTTCGATTGAATCAAATCCAGATGTGTTTTTATCAAAGAAAATGGATTTGTGGAAAGGAAGATTGAATTGAAAAGCATCCCGGAGCAGCAGTCCAGAGCCACGAAAGAGAATCTCTTTGTTTACGTAGATGGTGAACTCCTTCCGAGATCAAAGGCCACTGTGTCTGTCTTCGATCATGGCCTTTTGTACGGCGACGGAGTCTTTGAGGGCATTCGAGCTTACAACGGGGTCGTCTTCAAACTGAAAGAACATATAGACCGACTCTACGAATCCGCTAACTACATCCGGCTAGCTATCCCTATGCAGAAAGAACAGATGATTCAGTCCGTTCTTGAAACGCTGAGGAAAAATAATCTTAAGGACGCCTACATCAGGTTGTTAGTTACAAGAGGCGTGGGAGATCTAGGGCTCAATCCCACCATATGCAAGAGTCCTTCCATAGTCGTGATCACCGAACCGTCCGCTCCCTCGCGTGACCCTAGGACAAACGCGATCGGAAAGACCACGATCATTTCCTCTATCAGACGCGACCCGGTTGATGCCACTTCTCATGAGGTAAAATCATTGAACTACATGAACAGCATCCTTGCAAGATGGGAGGCAATAGAAGCCGGAGTAGACGAAGCGATCATGCTGGACACAAGGGGCTTTGTTTCGGAAGCGACCGCCGAAAATGTGTTCATCGTCAGGAAGGGCCAGCTTGCTACTCCATCGACAAACTCTGCAATCCTCCATGGTGTTACTAGGCAAAGAGTGATAGAAATTGCTTCAGATCTCGGATACTCGGTGAGCGAGAGAGAAATCACTCCGTTCGAGCTCATTAATGCCGATGAAGTCTTTCTGACGGGAACTCTTGCGGAACTCGTCCCGGTAATCAGAGTTAATGGAAGGATTATAGGGTCCGGAAAAGTGGGCCCCGTGACTGCCCGAATCTACGGAGAGTTCGTGAAAGTAAGGAGCGACGCCGAGGAAGGAATCCCAATTTTCCCAGGGATCGAAAGCCCGGAAATCAAAGCGCGAGGAGCCTAACTTTAAGAAAAACCGCCTGTAAGTTTTGTCAGACTTCTTTTTGATACTCGGGGAAAAAT
>DATNHH010000060.1:0-4675 GCA_035605055.1 Nitrososphaerales archaeon | reverse complement strand
TTCAACCACGATGTCGAGACCACGAACCCTCGTATTGTCCTTTGTCAGAACGGTCTTGACTAGATCAGACAATCTCAGTTCCATCACATCTCCCTCCTCATCGGACTTGAGAAATCTCGATTTTCCAAGGGATTCGCTTTTGAGAAAATCTGAAACGGAGACTTTAGCCTCCTCATACGTGTCGAGGTCACAACCGTAACCGGAAATTGTCCAATTAAATTTGGGACTTTCTGGAAGAGGGAGAGCTTTCGTTAGATCATCCATCGAATTTCCACACACCCTGACTACCTTGAATACCCCGCCAAATTTTTTTGCAAGCGTTTTACCGGTTTCTCGACCGCACCGTAGAAGCAGAGAATCTTTTGAACTTTCCACTATTTCGAAATCGAAAATACCGGAATCTTTGATCCTCACTATCTCCAACAAAGAGAGTTGCGCGTATGAATTAATGCAGAGAAATTTCTGGTCTGGAATCAATGTAACATGTCACACAATACGATCATCTTGGAATTCGAATGATCTACCTTGATTCATGCATCTTGACTTAAATAGTGATCAGGTCACATCCGGATACTACCTTGGACAAGGCGCCTACTCAGACAAAGTCGTTCCGACTTGACGCTGATGTGCTTGAATCCCTCGAAATCGAGAGTGCTCGACGCGGGACGAGTGTTAACAATCTAACTAATCAAATCCTCAGAAAGTGGGTCAACTTTGATCGCTATTTGCAAGATTTTGGGACACTTGTTCTATCTGTGCATGATTTCCTAAGAGCGATCAATTCTTTCGACGACGAGACAATTCGATTGTTGGCTGTAGAGAGCGGAAAGAGATTTCCAAAGGATCTGATATTATTTACAGGCCAAAAAAATGATCTCAAGACCTGCATAAGATTCGTAGAGACCATCCTCTGCGATTACATGAGATGGGCGAATTATCATAGTACTTCGGGCGAAACGGAGTTTGTCATAACGTTGAGGCACAATTACGGCAGTAAGTGGTCCGTCGCACTCGAGGCTATGCTGACTAGCATGTTTCAGACGAACGTTTCAATAATTCCGCGGTTTACCGTCACCGAGAGCACTGTCCTCATGACCATTCCGAAAGTTCCGGAACCTAAAGCCGAACCTACAGCAAATATCGAATCCATCAGTTAGCCTGATACTCGATGGACGGGTAAGGTTAAGTACCCTACGACGAAATTGTTTTTTTGCGAATTTCTTTTGAAGGGAAAAAATTACCGCTTGACTAGCGGGATGCCTCTTACAAGCAAGGTTTATTCTCCGGGCGCGCCCAACTCAAAAATTGCCAGATTCAGCACCGGCCAGGCTAGTCCCGATTATGATTATGTCCTGAAACTCGTCAGTACGGAGAAAGTTCAGATAAGGCACAATGCTCTCGAAGCCGCAAGAGTAGCAGCGAATAAGAAGCTGACTCCAATTGGAGAGACCGCGTATTTCCTGAGGGTAAAAGTTTACCCGCATGTAATTCTTAGAGAGAACAGGATGATTGCAACCGCGGGCGCAGATCGTTTGCAGGAAGGGATGCGTAAGGCCTGGGGAAAGCCAATGGGGTTAGCAGCTAGGGTCATGCCGGGTTCTGTTATTTTGGAACTCTCTGTCAAGAAGGAAAACTTGCCGAAGGCAAAAGAAGCTATGAGAAGTGCGGCAACCAAACTCCCGATGGTTACGCATGTGATTATCGAGCCGCTTCAAAAGAACGAAAGCGCAATTGCTATCGCGACCTAAAAAGACGGCCCGGCCTAGTTTTCGGGCAGTTTCGTTTATCAAGGATTAGGCAGAATCGTTATCTGAATCTCGCGTTCGAAGTCACTGTTTTGAATTATTTTTTGGATAATTGAGTTAGGATATCTCTTCAACCATTGGTGGAATGTTTGGCGATTAGAATCGACAGAAGAGCAATTGAGGTCGTTCTTGAAGAGCAACACCCAAAGAGGATCGTCTTTAATGCTCCCGATGGCCTTCTTCGAGAGACACGAACGATCGCTCAGGAACTTGAAGCCGCCTATGGCCTGCAGGCAATCGTGATCGCAGATCCGACATACGGCTCTTGCGATACTGTCGATCTGGATGCTCAGAGATTGGGCGCTGACATTGCGTTCCACGTCGGACATAACGTGACCATTAAGAGATTCGGCAAGATTACCTATTCCATAGATGCAGTTGACGATATTTCGTTTGAGAATGTTGCGAATAAGGCCTGCGAGTCCCTCAAGAGTCTTGGCTTCCGAAGTGTGGGACTCGCCACTTTTGCGCAACATGTACCGGAGCTCAAACGGGTTTCAGAGATCTTAGAGGGTAACGGAATATCTGCTCTAATTGGCAAGGGGATGGGACAGCTTCACGATGGACAGATTTTCGGATGTGAGTTCTACCCAGCCTATAATATTAGAGATAAAGTCGATGCCATGCTTTTGCTGGGACCAAGCATGTTTCATGCCATTGGGCTCAGTCTTTCTACTGGAAAGCCTACGTTAATGTTAGATCCGTACCAGAGCGAAGTCATAGACGTTAGTAAGGTAGCCCAAGAACGTCTGAAAAAGGCAGTTTTGTCAGTCTATAATGCTAGGGACGCGAATTCATTTGGAGTCATAATCGGACTAAAGGAAGGACAGATTATGACTGACCAATCAGTGAGGTTGAAAAAAGACCTTGAATCATTCGGAAAAAGAGCTCAACTGATTGCCCTCCGAGAAATTACCGCTGATAGAATTAACTCGATGACTGACATTGAGGCGTTTGTTCAGACCGGGTGCCCGAGAATTAGCGTTGACGGTTATACGTTTGGAAAACCTGTCTTGAGTGTTCCGCAGACCGATGCATTGCTCACCCTTCTTTCAGGCAAAGAGATAAACATGGAAATGTTTGAGAGAAAACATTGGCTTTAGTAATGAGTGGAATCAAAGTGCTTAGTGATGGAAAGAAGTAATCAGAGAGAAAAATTCCTTAAAGCTATCCCTGGAGATCGACTTGCGACCATTGAAGAGTTTGTGCCCGGTGTCGGATCTGCATCAATAGGTGATTCTGTGATATCAACTGTGGTTGGAGACGTGCGGCCAGATATGGTTAACAGAGTGATCAATGTAAAACCTGCAAAAAGTGCGGATGATTCTCTACCAAAGGTGGGAGATTACGTAATAGGTCATGTCGATAGTGCTCAGCCGTCAATGGTCCAGGCTACGATCATAGCGGTGAACGATGAAGTGAGTGACAAGGAATTGAGTGGAATGTTGTCGATGAGGGACGAGCGTCGAAGAAGGACCACAAGTCCCATCAAAGCAGGGGATACTATTAGGGCGAAAGTGATCAGTACTAAGAATTCTATCTACCATCTTGCGATTGATGATTCTAAGTCCGGAGTCATCCAGACAGTCTGCAGTAACTGTGGTGGTAGCGTGATAGCTATGGGACGAGACAGAGTAAAATGCCGGGAATGCGGCCTCGTAGACGAAAGGTTGCTGTCCGACGATTTTATCAAGAATTCTAGAAGTCTGTCTGGTGAATGAAAAGCCGGTTCTTCAAGAATTTTGTGTGCCTCGTCGAAAGAAAACATATAAAGGGTACGCGGGCCCTTAGCTGATTCTTATCCTTGAATCTAAAAATTATCCCTGTTGGGCAGGGCGCAGTTCAAGTTCTGATCGAAAAAGAGGACTACAGTATCGCCGATATTGTCCACAAAGAATTGATGAACGTAAAACACGTAAAGTTTGCAGGTGTTGCGCCACCTCACCCGTTGATCAAAACGTTGACAATCGAGGTCAGTACTGATTCTAACAAGCCTACAAAAGCTCTTGAGGAAGCTTTGAAACTTTCTCAAGAAAGAGTGGCTGAGCTTCTGAAGGTCGCAAAGGAAATTTTTCCTCAGGCTCCAACTATCAATGATGAATCCCACTCAAAGGTCGATTCAGTTTCAGAAGAACGTTATGAATCTGACGAGTCCTCTCCCTCTACAAATGAGCAAAGTTCATAAAACGTGACTTACTCGCGTCGCTTTCAAATAATCAAAGATCGTCTTGCTTTCCAGTTGTTCCAATGATCTGTCTTTTCAAATAGTTGGTCTCTATGAAATTCTGTCCGAAGTGTGGTACCCGGCTGAGGTATAAACCCCAGAAAGATGGACCGGTTTTGCTCTGTGACAAGTGTGGGTACTCACAGGTGGCGGGACCCAATATTACTACCCCTGAGGAAGTAGTTTCGGACTCGGGCTCCACCATAAAGGTCCTGGGTGACAAAGAGGACAAGATAAAGACCATGCCGACTACTCAGGTCGAGTGTCCAAAATGCGGGCACAATACGGCCTTCTGGTGGTTCTTGCAGACCAGAAGTGGAGATGAGCCCCCTACCCAGTTTTTTAGATGTGAAAAATGCAGTCACACGTGGCGGCAATACAGCTAGAAATCTATTTTTACTGAAATTGCATCCTTCCGAAGTCAGATCCAAATTGACGGAAGAATCAAGTAAAGCGACGGGTTTTGTCGCGAGAACTCAGTCTCCTAGCCAGTGGAAAGCAGTAACATCTGCTATCCAAACCCTCGTGGAAGAGGCAACTTTTGATGTTACTGCGGATGGAATCACTTTCAGGGCCATGGACCCTTCACATGTAGCGTTGATTGATCTGTTTTGGCCCAGCGCTGATTTCCAGAAATTTTCCTGCG
>DATNHH010000059.1:0-2990 GCA_035605055.1 Nitrososphaerales archaeon | reverse complement strand
CTTCCAACTTTCTACCATTCGAGACTTCGGAAATTTATCGCTTGTATGAAGCCGGCAAATTAAAGGAAGCAAAGAGCCTCTACGACAAAATTCTACCAATGCTAAACTTTCTCGAAGACACCGGCAAATTTTCGCAGATCTCCAAAGCCGCTCTAAACTTGGCAGGCAAGAATGTCGGAATGACTCGCAGCCCTCTGATGCCGCTGAACTCGAACGAAGAAAAACGACTGAGAGAATTACTGGCGCAGCTGAAGATGTAGAAAAGCTAGACATCCATGCGGGTTGCTATTCTGGGTGGAGGAGTGACGGGTCTATTCACCGCCTATTACCTTCAGAAAGATTCACTCGACGTCACAGTGATTGAGCGCGACACTGCGGTCAAGGAAGCTTCCGTTTACAACGCCGGCCTCCTCACTCCATCGTTTGCCCCCACTCCCCAGCTCGGTCTGGGGATGCTGCTCTCAAGCACTATCATGAGGAGGGGTGCCCTTTACTTTTCCCTTGGGCAGGTTCTGCACGACCCGTCGTGGTACTGGACATCGCTTCGAAAGGGCCTCACCGGCTTTGAAGAAAAGACGATAAAATTCGGTAACGCAAGCCTCGAGCTATACCACGAATTTTTCAAGGCCGAGAATCTCGACCCGGACATGATCCCGGGAGTTCTCGGTCTGTATGCAAAAGCGGAAGACGCAAAGAGCTTCGCTGAAAGATTTGGAGGAAGATTCGTGGGAAAAAGTGAGATCGATCAACTGGGCCTCCACGGTCTTGATGGGGGCGTGGACTTGGGTGGTGAGATCTCAATCAATCCGAGGAAACTGGTCGCCCAGCTTTCCGAGCGGGTCTCCAAAATGGGAGTCCAGATGATCACGGGCAAAGAAGCAGGGCTTGAAAGAGATCCCAATTCTTCCAGTCGAGCTGTTGCCCTAATCGACGGTCAGCACGTTGAATGCGACAAGATCATAGTCACCGCCGGCTCATGGACGCGGCCGCTTTGCGCTAAGCTACACTATGACGCGAAGATACTCCCCGCAAGCGGTCTCGCCATGATCTTCGACACCGGTGGCAGGACGCTCGTAAAAAGACCGCTCCTGCTCGAAGACTATGGCGTAGCGATCGTCCAACACAATGAATCGATGCTTCGAGTAACCAGCTTCTTCGAGATGGTCGGATTCAAGAAGGAGTACGGAGCGTCGAGACGAAAATGGCTCTTCGATGTCACAAGAAAGCACGTTATCGACCTGAGTTCACTAAAAGTCATTGACGAAGGAATCGGTTTTCGCCCATGCACGCCAGATCAATTTCCTCTCGTGGGTGCGATCCCCGGATACGAAAACGCATTCGTCGCCTCTGGTAACTGCAGGCTGGGAGTGACACTCGCTCCCGCCACTGCTTACATGATCAAGTCGATGCTCAGTGGTCAAAATTATCTGGAAGAACTTCGACCTTCGATGAGTCCATCACGTTTTACTTAAGTGCGAAACGATAACGACGATAGTTCCAGAGTTGATGCGTCTAGCCGGATGTCGTATGATCTTTAGCTTCCTGTTTCGTTAATGCTGTCTTTCGCGAGTAGTGGCAAACAGTACAAACACCCTCAACAATTTTTCCTCCACATTTCGGACATTTTTCGTTTTTACTTGCGGACATCGAAATAAGAAGTTCAGAGGTTACTAATAGAATATTCGTTCGAATCTTCTTTGCAGGGAATGTCTAGTGTACTCAATTTTTATTCTCGTACTCAGCTTTCAACTTGTCCCTGAGCACATTGTATCGAATCAAAACCCAAGGCCCGACCTTTCCGACTATCAGGTACGTTAGCCGCTCCAGCTCTTCGCACTCGAATTCACACATGTGTTTAGCCCGAAACCCACTTTCAGATAATTTGTAATATCCGACAAAAGTAGACAATTGTGCGAATTATTCTTACGATTCCAACGTGATACAATGAAACTCGATGAAGCGTTTTCTCCCTTTCCCAACCTTTCAACAAACCGATTGCGACTCCGCCAGATTCAGCCGACCGACGAAGAAGCATTTTTCGCGATCAAGTCTGATCACGAAGTTACCGACGCTTATGGACAGGAACCCCATCCGTCGCGCGAAGAAACTCGCGTATGGATTCAACGGTTGCAGTCTTCCTACGATCGCCGCGATGCAATACTTTGGTGCATCACCTAAAAGGAGAAGTCGTCGGGTCCTGTTGCTTTTGGAATTTCGAAGGTTTCCACTGCGCAGAACTTGGCTATGAACTCGCTCGAAAGTACTGGAGACAGGGCATCATGGTCGAGGCAGTTTCCGCCGTCCTGACCTGGGGGTTCAACGAGCTTAAATTACATCGAGTAGAAGCAAATCCACTTGCGAAAAATATTCCCTCCAGAAGTCTGCTCCTCAAGCTTGGCTTCACGTACGAAGGAAATTTGCGCGAGCGCATCTACTTCCGCGGTCACTTTGAGGATCAGCTGTATTTTGGATTACTGAAGGACATATGGCAGAAATCAAAGTGAAATCATCCCGTCTTCATATACTAGTTACCATTGATTCTTAAAGGTAGGAATGATTAACTATCATTGTTTTTCACACTTTATGCACGAACGCCTAATAATTAGTTGACCTAGAACGTTCGACCTTTATCGAATGTATTCTGTATGACTTGACTCAACCTTGATTTATGCATTGACCATATCACGCCTTTGTTGATTCCATCGCTCGCTAGAGGCATGCTTTCAAAGGAATGATTTAGTGAAGAAAGTCTAAATCTCTCTATTCTTGAGAATTCTGAAGATGCCAAAGGACGATCATGAAATCAAAAGATTGCTTCAAGATGGAATTAACGCCTCTGTTTCTGCACGAGATTATGATTATTACACTCTAAAGCGCCTAGCTCGGGAGGCAAGGGAAGGGAGGGCTTCTCTTCGTATCTCCGACTCTGATAAACTCGAAAGAACCGAAATAAGGAGAATATCCGAAGAGGGAGAGGATTCTGTTACCTT
>DATNHH010000058.1:0-7386 GCA_035605055.1 Nitrososphaerales archaeon | reverse complement strand
ATAAAGAAAACACGACACTTTATGATTAGGTTTTGCTTCTACGAGCTTTGGCGCTCTCTGCCTGCAAACATCCATGACATAAGGACATCTTGGCGCAAACTTGCATCCGATTGGAAGATTCATGAGGTTTGGAACCGAACCCGGAATGGGTTTCAAAACAGTTTCATCTTTAGAGCCGGATGGAATGCATGACAACAGGCCCTTCGTGTATGGATGCAAAGGATCTGAGAATAGATCATAAACGCTCGCATCTTCGACGACATCACCGGCGTACATTACGATAACCCTGTCTGCGACTTGGCTTGCCACAGCAAGATCATGGGTGATCAGGAGAATGCTCGTATTGACCTCGGTCATCAACTCTTTCATTAATTTGAGTACTTGAGCTTGGGTTGTCACATCGAGCGCGGTCGTCGGCTCGTCCGCTACGAGCAGAGCGGGCTTCTGAGATAACGCCATGGCGATCATGATTCTCTGTCGCATACCTCCAGATAGTTCGAACGGGTATCTCTCCAGAATTTGTTCAGGATCGCCTATCCTCACAAGAGTAAGATAATCAATGATTTCCTTTTTCAATTCCTCAGGAATTCTACGACGAAATCTTGGAAGCCTAGAGATTTTCGGCGTATTTACTTTGTACGTCTTTTGCATAAAGTCGCTTTGGGGAACATCGGCCACGTGCTTTGCCTTTCTGAGATCTCGAATCATGATCGCTTCTGCAATCTGGTCGCCGACCCGATAAACAGGGTTTAAGCTCGTCAGAGGCTCTTGAAAAATCATAGCAATTTCTGTTCCTCTGTATTCCCTCATCTTGGTATTGTTGATCGCAAGTAGATCAACGTCCTTGTATTCAATCGCTCCGCTTTCAACGATTGCCGGAGGTCGCGAGAGAAGTCCAATAATTGAGAGTGCCAGCGTGGACTTGCCACAACCAGACTCGCCAACGACCGCGACTAACTGGTTCTCCCCAATAGCCAAGTTAACGTGATCAAGTGCACGCAGATTCCCTGATTCCGTTTTGTAGGCTATTGTAAGGTCTTGTACGTCAATTAATTCTATCGTAATTCAGCCTGCCTCTAGCGCATCCCTGAGACCATCTCCAAAAATGCTGTAACTAACCACCAAGAGGGCAATTATCAAGCCTGGGATCAATGGGAGCCAGGGATAGACCAAAATGTAATCGACGTTGAGAGATACCATGTTGCCCAATTCCGGATGAGGTGGTTGAACTCCAATTCCAAAATAGCTAATCCCGGAGTACACCAAGACAACGGTTCCGATGTCCAAGGTAGCGTAAACGATCATTGTGAGAAAAATGTTCGGTATTACGTGCCCGAAAACAATCTTTACCGTCCCGTATCCCGCCAGCCTCGAAGCTTCGATAAAATTCTGGTGGGATACCTTGAGCGCTTCTCCCCTGGCGAGTCTCGCATAAGCCGGCCACCAAATGATCATGAGTGCCAAATTGATGTTTAGCAGACCGTTTCCCAGCGCGACTGCAATCGCGATAGCTAAGATCAACGCGGGAATAGCGAAGAAGACATCAGTAGCTCTCATGAGAGCTTCCTCGAGAATACCCCCCCTGAACGCAGCGAAAGTGCCGATCAGAGTTCCCACAACTAATGCTACTGCAATAACTGCGAAACTAATTTCGGCATCGTTGGGCAATGCCGTTATCACTCTGCTCAAGACGTCACGACCAAAATTATCCGTCCCCAGCAAATGAGCCCAATTCGGCGGGCTGTGAAGCAGGCTGGTGAGTTGAAGAGGATCGTAAGGAGTAATACGAACACCAAGTCCCGTAGCAATCGCTTGCGCCAAAGAAATGCCAAGGAAAACCAGAATCATCAAACCTCCGACCAGTGCTCCCTTGTTCCTTCGAATTAACCCAAATATCTCGCTGAGCCTAGACACACCTTTGGTGGTCTCGATTTCCTCTACTTCATCTACCGTCTGCAATAAACTAACTTACCCAAGCCTAATTTGAGGATCAACGACTGCGTAGAATATGTCGGCAGCCAAATTTGCCAACACGATGATAATCGCAAAAATTAGTGTTGCAGCAAGAATCCCAGGATAATCCTGGACTTGAAGCGCAAGGACTAGGTACTGCCCCAGTCCGGGATATCCAAATATCGATTCAACGAAGACTGTCCCAGTGATCAACCAAGTGACTATCAGAGACGAAAGAGTGACGACAGGGATCATTGCATTCCTCAAACCATGTTTGAAGAAAACAGTCCCCTCGTCGCACCCCTTCGCCCGTGCGGTTCGAATATAGTTAGCATGCATCGTGTCCAACATTGAGCTACGAAGCACCCTTGTCACGACGCCAAAAGTCGTGAGTGCCAGAGCCAAGCTGGGAAGTATTACGTGCTCCAACGAGCTAACAAAATATGCAAAATTTCCCTCCAAGAGGCTGTCTAACATGGGGATCCCCGTTATGACAGTGGGAGGATCGAGGCTAATGTTGGCGGCTCCTCCGTTCGGGAGAAGATGAAAGAAGTAGACGAAAACAATTATCAAAAGAAGAGCCATCAAGAAAGAGGGAGAGGAGTATCCTGCGAGGTAAAGTGCGCGTATGCCTTTGTCCGCGGCCCTATGATGGTAAAGTGAAGCTAGTACTCCAAGAAATACGCCAAGAATGATGCTGATTATGATTGCGAAAAAGGCGATCTGAATTGTGTACGGAAGAGTCTCCTGAATAACTGTCAACACCGGAGTGAATTGCCTAGAAGGGGAAATGCCCAGATTCCCTCGCAGAAGTCCAGCTAAGTAGTAATAGTATTGGATGTAAATCGGATCCTTCAGGTGAAACAGGCTGTTGTATTCTGCGACGAGCTTCGGATTCCCGCATCCCAGCCTTCCCAACCAGGCACACACTGGATTGCCGCCCATGCTATGAGAAAGTATGAAAGTGATAATTGACACGCACAGAAGCACGAAAATCGCAAGAACTAACCTGCGACCAATGTACCTGAAAATATTCAACCGTGACTTGCAAAACCGTCTAGCCCAGAGTTCATATTTAAGAGGTTCTCCCCTTTTCTAAGGTAAAATCTCGCTCGGCACGGAAGTACTTATCGGTGAATGAATTCTGTATTCAAAACTGGGAGTTCTTGCCTAATTCTTGAACTGAACTTTGGAACCAGTTTTAGCTTTCGCCATCTGAAAGGCTTCATCCGCGTGATCCAGATCAAACTGATGACTCACAATCGCGTCCGCCCTAACCATTTTATTGTTCAGAAGATGAATCGCTTCTTCATAGTGTTTCCAGGCTGAACCGTAAGAGCCCCTCATCGAGATCTGCCTTCGCACAAGATCCGATGCTGGCAGCGAAACATCCTCGGGAAAAATTCCAATCACAATAATCTGTCCTCCCTTTGATACCAGAGGTACAGCTGATCTCAGTGCCGCAGGAGCTCCCGCCGCTACGACGACCACATCGAATCCGTACCCATCAGTCATCGAATTCATCTTTTCTGCGGGATCAACTTTCTCGGTATCCATCGTTTCATAAGACAGATTGGTCCTTGCCAGTCCTAGCCTGTACTCATCGATTCCAATTCCTAGGATCAAAGGATTGCTTGCGCCTTTTGCTCGCAGGATTTCTGCCGAAAAAAGTCCCAGCGGGCCCGGCCCAATGACGCAGGCGGTCTCGCCCACGTTGATCTGCGCCGAAACATCCTCGAGGGCATTCACAACGACTGATAACGGTTCGACCACTCCCGCCTCTAGAAATGAGACACTACCCGGAATCCTGTGAAGATACTTCTGATCAACTGCGACAAATTCGGCGAACCCTCCATTCCGATGCATCCCGAAGACAGTAAAATTCCGGCAGATGTTTGTCGCACCTTGTCTGCAGAACTTGCAGCTTCCGCAATAAAGCACAGATTCAACAGAAACCCGATCCCCAATATTGAAATCGTGAACATTTTTTCCGACTTCGGCTATCTCACCAGCAAACTCGTGTCCCATGATCGTAGGAACCTTTGCAAATTTCTCGTAGGCCGGAGTATAGTTGTAAAATCCAAGATCGCTACCGCAAATTGACGCAGCTCGCATCCTGATGAGAACTTCATTATCGCTTATCCTGTCTGGATCACTCTCAATTACTTCGAGACCGGGTTCTCTTCTTGTTTTCGCGACCGCTTTCAATTCTTAGAAGGCTGCTATTTACCAATTGTATAAGAGTAATGGGATAACTAATGCGAATAATGCTCCCTGAATTCATGGCAGGTGACTTGAATTCATGTCCTTTATGATGCTGCGTCGTAAGATTTCGGTTTGGAATTGCTCGCTCACGTCGCGACCCAGTTCTTGAAGAACTCTCAGTACCTATTTTGAAGGCTCGTAAAAATCCACTTTACCGCAGTTCGGACACCGAAAAAGCACAAAAGCTTGGGTTTTTGCATCATGATTCCACCCCGACAGGAACATACCACCAAACCCCGTGTATTCGCTAACTTTTGTTTGAAGATCTCCCGCATTTACCATGAAATGTCGGCAGTTCGAGCATTTTTTGTCGCTTGGCATCCCCTGCACATCTAAAAGAGTGGAATTTTAGTTTTGTCAAATTGGTCGATAACAGCATCTGAAAAGAGCGATTCCGTCCTGTGAATGACCTCTATTCGAAATCACAAAGCATATCTTCTGGGCATTAGGACAAGAGACTCGTAAGAACTTGAAGCCAAAAAGTGCAAAGAAGAAATCACCAAAGTCGAAAGCAAAGAAGCCAACAACGCGGGCATCCAAGACCCCGGCAAAAGCTACAATGAAACTTCCCGTCAGTACGTTTGATGCCTGGATCACGAAACAGGTCAGAGCAAGCAAAAAGGAAGGAGCAGTCGTCTCATCAACTCGTGTTGAAGTCGTCGTTCCAAAGGATACGTTTGAGGTCTGGATTGAAAAACAAAAACCCAGAGAAAATGTATCTCCCAAGTTCGATACTGAGGCCTCTCCAGATACCTTCGAGCTCTGGATGTCAAAACAGGTCGCATTGAAATCAACTGCAGACGCCGATCAAGAAGCTGCTCCACCTGAAGCACCTGCGCAAACAAGCGGTGCTTGAGCTCATTTAGAGCAGTCACCTCTCGCAGTCTTCCAACGGAATCTGACTGGCATTGAGCATGAAGGGTAAGGTCTGCATAGTCACCGGGACGAGTGCCGGCATCGGAAAGGCTACTTCAATAGGACTGGCGAAGCTGGACGCGACTGTCGTGGCGGTAATGAGAGATTCGCAAAAGAGCAGCGCCGCCCTTGAAGAGATAAAGACCAAGAGCGGAAAAGCTGACTCAGTAATACATCTCGCAGCTGACCTTTCTTCCCAAAAGTCGATCAGAGACCTAGTGAAGGAATTCACTAGCAGGTTTGACCGTCTGGATGTGCTGCTGAACAACGCTGGCGTAAGTCAGTTCCACCGGTCGCTATCTCCCGACGGGATTGAGATGACCTTTGCAGTAAATGTGCTTGCACCATTTTTGCTGACAACTTTGCTGACTGATAAATTGAAATCAAGCGCCCCGTCGAGAATAGTTAACGTAAGCTCGGCCGCATCGAACAATGCAGAAATTGATTTCGACGATCTTCAGGGAGAAAAGAAGTACGGATCATTTCGAATCTACGAGCAATCAAAACTTTGTTTGAACTTGATAACGGTGGAATTCTCAAGGCGGCTTGAAGGCACCAGAGTCACCGCAAACTTTCTGCACCCAGGGGTAATCAGAACCGAGCTCGGGACAAGGGACGCAAATCTGATTTTCAAAGCGATTGCCGCTTTAGTCAAGCTTTTCATGGCTTCGCCGGAGAAAGGCTCGAGAACATCAATCTACCTTTCGACTTCTCCTGACGTTGAAAGTGTAACTGGAAAATATTTTGCAAACCAGAAACAAGTCGCAGCGAATCCCATCTCCTTCGACGTGGCAACTACAAAACGTCTGTGGGAGGTTTGCGAGAAGATGACCGGAGTTTCGATTTCTCCTCAACCTGCCAAAGTTATGTCTTGAAACTCTAACTACAGAATAATCAGGCCTCGACGAGAGTTTCCGTACTCCTCACTCCGACAAGCGAGTTAACCAAACTCGTGAGTCTTGTTATTCCTGAGTAATCGGCTGCTTTCACAAATGCGATCAGATCATATCTCCCGTAGGCGATGTAAGCCTTCTTGACTCCCGACAACTTTCGGACTGCCTCCAGTACTTCGTCAGTCTGGATTGGCGTCGTCTTTACCAGTATGCAAGCGTTCAATTCCATTTTCAAAAACCTCTTTTCAGGTTTCAACCTCTGGCATCGTTTCCGTGAAAATTATGCCAGCGAGTCTGTTTATTTTCAAAATGGATTTCCCGAGTTCTTTGCTGTTGGTCGATTCAAGGTCAGCTGCGATATCATAACGCCCGAGCACTGGGAATGCAGCTTTCACAGATGAAATCTGCTTCAACCTATCTACCACCTCTTGATACTTTCCCTTTTCCGTTCTGATCAGCATACATGCCGAAGTCATGAGATGACGTAAAACTTCACTAGGCAATAAATGTCGCTAGACGAATCTAGAGCCATATCGGATCTATTGTCGCAACTTTACTCCAAAAAATCATTAAATTCTTAAAAGTGCCTTTATTTTCTCGTTTATTTTGTGCTGTCCAGAAAATCTAGATTGCGACACGCAATCAGCAGAGGAGCAAGTATCGGAATTGTTGTCGTTGTAATTGTCATCGTGATTGTTGGAGGGTATGCTGCCCTGAATCTGAATAGGACTACGACATCTTCCGGATCAACTTCGTCTGGAACTACATCATCAAGCTCCTCATCTGCTTCATCAAGCTCTTCTTCCACATCTAGCACTTCCGCTGGGTCTAGCCAATCAACCAGTCCCGCGACAAATGGTCCGGAGAACAAGAGTCAGCTTGTAGTTGCTGAGAATGAACCACCTAATTCTTACGACCCGTCGTCTGGGTTCTTTGCCGGAGAGGATGAGATTCTCGTCAACACCTATCAGGAACTCGTAATGTTCAACTATACCAGTCTCCAAGAGTTCGCTCCGATACTTGCGCAAAACTGGACCATCTCTGCGAACTATCTGAATTATTCGCTAAATTTGAGAAATGACGCTTACTTCGCAAATGGCCATCCGTACAATTCTTCAGTCGCCTGGTTCAATTTCAACCGGGTAATACTCATGGGACAGATCGGAGCATTTTACTTTACAAATCTGATTTACAACGGAACGACGGCATTTGCGACGGGTTATTCGATTTCTAATGGAGTCGATAATGCACTCGTTGCCGGCGGTTATCAGCTTTCGACTACGAACTCTACTTTGAGACAGAAACAAGCGGCAACAGATCTCGCTACAATCTTGAGCAATTTTAATCCATCAAACAGTAC